>CACVKW010000303.1 GCA_902749685.1 Olavius sp. associated proteobacterium Delta 1
ATTTAACTGTGAAATAGGGAAAAAATCGGATTTAAAAGTTTAATTTCAGTGGGTTATAAATATTCTAATTATTTCTCCGCGCTAGCGGTATGTCCAACGG
>CACVKW010000304.1 GCA_902749685.1 Olavius sp. associated proteobacterium Delta 1
GCAGGTCGGGGTATTTTCTGCCGGGCAACGGCGGCGGCAGATATTTTTTATAACGACATCCGCAATAACTCCGGTGAGGGTCTTTACCTGGCGGGTGCCAATGGCTCAAAGGTGCATTTTAACAATTTGCACGGCAACGGGGGCGCTTACGATCTGCATAACGGAAATGGGTCCAGTGTCGATGCACGGTCAAATTACTGGAGCGATGCGGCCGGCGCTGAGATGCAGGCCGGGGTTAATCCCAAGAACATCACCCGTCTGTTTGATATTTACGATGATAACGACCAAGGAACGGTCTACTACA
>CACVKW010000305.1 GCA_902749685.1 Olavius sp. associated proteobacterium Delta 1
CCATCTAATTGAAATTATGGGCAAATCTATATTTATCAAGAAAATGCAATATTTAAACGTATTATCAATAGGATAGAAAAACTCACAACATAATAGCAGTTA
>CACVKW010000306.1 GCA_902749685.1 Olavius sp. associated proteobacterium Delta 1
AGTCGAGGGAGAAGCTTTCCAAACCTAAAACAGATACAAAAAGAACTGATAGGAAGTTGATAACTATCGAATATCATTTAAAGTGTCTCAACTTAAAAGTTTGTGAAAATGTAAATATATAAAGGACGTCCCTCTAATTTCCGATTAGGCATAGACGACAGATTTATAATCGGGAGTACTGAATCCCGCGGCCCCAGGCATGTTCGCATCTGGAACACTGAGCGACTACACCAGGAAGATCTATGCCAGGTGCTAGGTTGTCTGACCCAAAATAAATTCGGGGGTCAAATCTACGATTGACCTTTAGTGTTTCTTCCCAAGAGTCAATCGTAGACTTGACCCCCGCTCACGTACTGACTCTACGCCAAGAGTGAATTGAAAAATCCCCCCGCCGTTCTCTTGCTTCATGCAACATCGCCTACGGACAGAGAGAACCGCCGCATATGTTCGTTCCCAGCCTGATGCCATCAAAAACCTGAAAATTGCGGTTATTTGGGTTTCTAAGATTGTTACCAGAGAGCACGTTGTTCGTGTATCCGGTGCGATTCCCTAACCGTAGGCCGTATCCGTTGTTCTCACTTGCGGCGTTGCCTATCACCACGCAACTGGGGCCAGTATCGATACCATCACCTTCGCCTTGGATACCATCCCTGCCGTTGACATTGGCTGTATTGTTGGTGACCACGCCGCGCGCATCGATTCTAATGCCATCGTCGCCGTTGCGATTTGCCTTGCTGTTCGTCACCGTGCAACCGACACCGGTGTTGATGCCGGTTCCACCATTGCGATTTGCTGTGGTTTTGGTAATAATGCTGCCGCCTTGCGTGACAATGCCATCAGCGCCGTTGTCGAGTGCGTTTACCTTGTCCACATACGCAGCGATGTCAAGCTCTATTCCATGCAAACCCATATTAAGTACGCTGCCATTGACTACGTTGATATTGCTCAGTTCAATAGCAGACACTCCTGTGCCGTCACCTGACCCGGGCCCGATAATGGCGAATCCATTGAGATCCAGCGTAACGTTTTCGGCCGTGATTTCAATAGCATCGACACTTAGGTCGGTGACGGTCAGGTTGCTCGTTAGACGGTAGCTGCCTGGACTGTCGATAGTCACCGGAAAACCTTTACGATCGCTCGGGGTTACACGTCCTTTCAAGGCGCTCCATTGGTTAATCTCAATCACTCCTATCTTGAAATGTTTATGTTTGAAATATTTATACTTGAAATGTTTATCATCGTAATCGTTCGCATACCCCGACGCAGGAACCAGCAAGGTCACTGCCAAGATTGCTACAAGAACCATCCCCTTTACGTTTCTCATGAGAGCTCCTCCTTTTTCGGTAAGAATCTAAAATGAAATGATAAGAAATCCCTTTCTTGGACCCGGAGCATAGGGAATCACGCCCTGTGTGTCAAGTGCAAATTCGCCGCATCATGGGGTGGTCCTCCCTTTCAGGTGGTAATTAGATCAAAGGCACAGGTACGCCAATATTTGGAAGTTTTTTTTGATTCGCCAAGATAAATGATCTTGATGTTGCTATTGAATTAACACCCCAAGAAGAGGACCCGCAGTTTAGAATAGAACTATTCCAACAACGCTCCTTGGAAGCGGAAAGTAAAGGGAGGAATTTTGGCACCTTTGTTGATAAAATTAGGTTGGCCGGAAACCGAAGAAGCGTCAAGTACCCTTATCTCCTCTGTCTATTGTAATACCTGGCAAAGCCTACTTTAATTTCACGCATAAACTCTGAAAGGCTTGATAACTTATCGCGTTAAAGGGAACTCCGACTGATTACGAATTTCACCGCTGATTCTTTTCCACAGCGTGGCAAGCCACCATCGCCCCTTCCGAAGGTCTCAGGCGGGGCGCATCTATCGAACAAGGTTCGAACGCTAGCGGACAGCGCGGGTGAAATGCACAACCCGGCGGCGGATTTATCGGATTCGGTACCTCGCCGGCCACCGGTTGTCTGCGACTACCGGTTATATCCAGGTCAGGTACGGTATCGAGCAACAGGCGGGTGTAGGGGTGTTGAGGTCGGCCAAACAGAGTCCGCTTGTCAGCAACCTCGCAAAGCCGGCCGAGATACATGACCCCGACCTGATCGGAAATATGATGAATCACGGCCAGGTTATGGCTGATAAACAGATAGGTCAATTCCAGGCGACGCTGAAGCTCCTTCATCAAATTTAGGATCTGGGCCTGAACCGAAACATCGAGGGCGGACGTGGGTTCGTCGCAGACAAGAAAATCGGGATTCATGGACAGGGCCCGGGCAATTGAGATTCGCTGGCGCTGGCCCCCGCTGAACTCATGGGGGTATTTTTCACCGTCCCGCGCCGACAACCCCACCTGAACGAGCAGCTCGGCCACCTGCTGCTGAAAGGCCGCCCGACCTTTTGCCAGGTTAAAGGCCTTGATCGGTTCGGCGATGATGTTGCGAACGCGCCAGCGAGGATCCATGCTGGCGAATGGATCCTGGAAAATCATATGCATGCGGCAGTCGTCCCGGGCTTGTTTTTCTTTCCTGGAACGCGCGTTCATCGGGCGACCATTGAAAAGAATCTCCCCGCGGGTCTGATCATAGAGCCCAACCACCACCCGGGCGATGGTCGATTTGCCACACCCCGATTCACCGACAAGGCCAAACGTTTCGCCGCGTCGGATTTTAAAGCTGACCCCGTCGACGGCTTTGAGTATCATCCGCGGCTGCCCGGTCAGGATGCGCCTCAGCCATGGCCGCGAGACATCGAAATATTTATAGAGGCCCTGAACCTCGAGCAGTGATGGAGAAGTCGCTCCATTGCTTTCCGCATTAGTCATTGGCGGACTCCTTGTCAAAAAGCCAGCATGCAGCCATTTGACCCGGGTTGCCGGTGGGCATATAATCGGGCCGCTCCACCCGACAGCGGTCAAAGGCCTGAGGACAACGCGGATTAAAGGCGCAGCCCGGGGGGATTTCGTGGAGTCTGGGCATAGATCCGTTGATGTAGTGCAGCTCCTCCTTCTCATGACCGATGATCGGGATCGAGTTCATAAGACCGATGGTATAAGGATGTTTCGGAGACTTGATCACGTCATGCAAAGATCCGATTTCTGCAAGTCGACCGGCGTACATAACGGCCACCCGGTCGGCCGTATCGGCGATGACACCCATATCATGGGTGATCAACATGATGGCGGTTCGATGCTCGCGGCACAACCGTCTGAGCAAAGCGATGATCTGGGCCTGGATGGATACGTCAAGGGCGGTGGTCGGCTCATCGGCGATAATCAACTGCGGGTTGGCGCAAAGGGCCAGGGCGATGACCACACGCTGGCGCATGCCTCCCGAGAATTCATGGGGATAAGCGTCAAAACGGCGCCCGGCAGCCGGTATACCGACTTCGCTGAGCAGATCGATGGCCCTGTTGCGGGCCTGGTCCGAGGTCAGTTCAGTATGGATCATTATCGTCTGAACGAGTTGTCGACCGATGGTGTAAAGGGGATTGAGACTCGTCAGCGGGTCCTGAAAAATGGCGCCGATTTTGGCACCTCGAATTCGCCGCATCGCTTCCTTGGGCAAACCATTTATTTTTTTTCCTTTTAGGCGGATCGTTCCCCGGGCGATTCTACCCGGCTGTTCCAGTAAGCCGATGATGGCCAGACCGGTAATCGATTTGCCGGCGCCTGATTCACCCACGACCCCGAGGACTTCACCCTTGTTGATGAAAAAGGAAACATCGTCGACAGCCACCAGAACGCTGCGTCGGGTGGGGAACTCAACCCGCAGGTGCTCGACATCGAGCAGGGCCGTCGGATTCTTATTGGAGTTTGGGATTGAAGGTGTCACGCATCCAATCTCCGATCAGGTTGACGGACAGTACAAGAATAATCAGGGCCACAACCGGAAAGATGGTGATCCACCACTCCCCGGAGAACAAAAATTCATTGCCGATGCGGATCAGAGTGCCCAGCGAAGGCGTGGTCGGCGGCACCCCGACGCCGAGAAATGACAGGGTCGCCTCGATGATGATGGCCAGGGCCACTCCGATGGTGGCCAGGACCAGATTCGGACCCATCACGTTTGGGGCGATGTGGCGCAGCATGATCATGACCGGGTGCACGTGGATAACCCGGGCGGCAGCGATGTACTCCTTGTTCTTTTCGACCAGTGTCCCGGAGCGCGTCACCCGGGCGTATTGGGGCCAGGCGGCAATGCCGATGGCGAAGATGAGCACGTAAATGGCGATTTCATCCTGTAATTCCCGGGGAAGACTCACCCGGGCGATTCCGTCGACCAGCAAGGCGATCAGAATCGAAGGGATGGTCAGCTGGGCGTCGGCCAGACGCATGATAACAGCGTCCAGCCAACCGCCAACGTAGCCGCTCACCATGCCAAGGGTGACCCCGAGGACAATTGAAAATATGACGGACAGAAAACCGACCAGCAGCGAAATGCGGTTGCCGTACATGATGGTCGACAGAATATCGCGTCCCTGGTCATCGGTTCCCAGGGGAAATTTCCACGACCCGTCTTCCGTCCAGACCGGCGGAGTAAAGGCGTCCATGATATCCAGTGAGGCCGGGTTGAAGGGATCGTGAGGCGTCAGCCAGGGGGCCAGGGCGGATGTGGTCAGAATGATGAAGGTCATTATAGCGGCGATAACGGTCACCGGAGAGCGGGTGAAACTGTAAAATAAATCGTGATCGATAATGCGTCTGAACCCCTCGCCTATCATTCCCATCTCCTATTCAACCTTGTCCTTCGGATGCGATCCGATCCTGCCTCAGCCGCGGGTCGACCAGGAAGTAGAGCAAATCGACAATCAAATTGATAATGACGAACACCAGGGCGACCATGACCAGATAGGCGACCATTATGGGAATATCCGCGAAATGGACCGCCTGGATAAACAAAGATCCCATACCGGGCCATTGAAAAACTGTCTCGGTGATGATGGAAAAGGCGATCAGCGAGCCGACCTGCAAACCGGTAACTGTGATAACCGGAATCAGGGTATTTTTAAGCGCGTGACCGTAGTTGATGATCCGATCGGTCAGCCCCCGGGCCCGGGCGAACTTGATATAGTCGGTCAGGAGCACTTCCATCATCTCCGCCCGGACAATGCGCAGGATCAGGGTCAGCTGATAGAGGCACAGGGTGATGGCGGGCAGAATGATCGCCTTCCAGCCGCTGACTGTCAGGAATCCGGTCGTCCAGGAACCGATAATCTGAACCGTTTCGCCCCGGCCGTAAGAGGGCAGCAGGCCAAGGGTCACCGCGAAAAGGTAGATGAGGAGGATGCCGATAACAAAGGTCGGCAGGGAGACTCCGGCCAGGGAACCGGCCAGGATGGCCCGGGACAGCCAGGTGTCCCGGTTGATCCCGGTGTAAATCCCAAGTGGTATGCCCAGGGCCAGGGCCAGGACGGCCGAAGCAAAGACCAGTTCCAGGGTGGCCGGGAGCCGCTCGGGGATTAGATCCCTTACCGGTCTCTGCAATCGATAGGAAATGCCGAAGTCGCCATGAGCGGCCTTTCGCAGAAAACGAAGGAATTGAACAGCCGTCGGGTCGTTCAGACCCAAGCGCTCCCGCAGGGCTTCCCGGTCCTGGATAGTGGTTTCCTGGCCGACCATGTTATTGATCGGGTCGCCCACGTAATTAAATAAAATGAAGCAGACAAAGGCCGTGAACAGCATAACGGCGATTGATTGCAGGATGCGGTTGATAATGTAAAAAATCACGCTTGCCTCGGGATGGGGAGGTGATCCCGGCGGTCGGGCTCAGGGCCCGCCGCCGATTCCGACCAACGATTGATTTACTTTACAATGCGGGTCCAACAGAACTGCGGCTCATCGCGGGGTTCCATCGGCATTTCGATATTTTTGCTCATGCCCCAGACAATGACCTGATGGTGCAGCGGCAGGTAGACCTGTTCATTGGTTGTAATTTCAAATACCTCCCGGATCATTGCGTCGCGCTTTTGCTGGTCTATTTCCATGGCCATGGCATCGATCAGCTCGTCGATCCGGGGGTTGGTGATCCCGCCTCCATTCCAGGCGCTTTCGGAATGCATCATGTTGACGAAGTTAAAGTGGGCATCCGGATAGGCGTAGCCCCAGCCGAGCATGTAGAAATCGGTTTTATGGTTTGTGATCTTGGGGAAATGGAGAGACTTGGGCTGGGCCACCAGGTTGACCTTGATGCCGATTTTGCCGAGCATCCCCACGGAGGCCTGACAGATCTTTTCGTCGTTGTTGTAGCGATTGTTCGGACAATCGAGATTGACCTCGAAACCATCCGGATATCCGGCCTCGGCCAGCAGTTTTTTGGCCTTTTCCACGTTATACGGCGGCCGCGCTTTGTCCAAGTCTTTAGGATAGCCATAGATGCCCGGCGGAACAATGATATTGGCCGGGACCGACAAGCCGCGCATGACTTTTTTCTGGATACCCTTGATGTCGATGGCCATGTGCATGGCCTTGCGGACTCTGGGGTCGAGAAACGGGTTTTTACCCTTGATATTGGATGAACGCAGTTCATCCAGGCGCTGCTCCAGCCCAAAGAAGATTGTTCGCAACTGGGGCGTCTGCTGGGTTTTAAGGTTGGGTTCTTTTGCGATCCTTGGCAGATCCTGCAGCGGCGGATCGAGCAAATAATCGACCTCACCGGACAGCAGGGCGGCCACCCGGGTTGCGGGGTTGGCGATGGGCGTGTAAATGATCTTGTCGATGTTGTGGGCATGTTTCGCGAGGCCCCACCAGTTGGGATTTTTAACCAGAACGGACTTGATGTCGGGATCGCGCAATTGCAGCATGAATGCACCGGTCCCGTTGGCGTGTCTCACGGCGTAAGATTCTTCCTTGCCCTTCCAGCTCGTGGCTTGGGTCACACCGTGCTTCTCGCACCACTTTTTGGACACAATGAAAAACTGTGTCAGAAAATCCGGCAGAAGGGGATTCGGCCCGTTGGTAAGTACCCGGACGGTATAGTCGTCGATTATCGTCATGTCCTTGACGGTTTTGAGGGGCTCCTTGACATCCGAGCCCGGGCCCTTGGCCCTATTGATGCTGAAGATCACGTCCTCGGCGGTGAACGGCGTGCCGTCGTGGAAGGTAACCCCCCGGCGCAGCTTGAACTCCCAGGTTGTCGGGTCAACCAGACGCCAGCTCTCGGCCAGGTAGGGCTCCTTTTCGATTTTCCAATTGTAACTGACCAGGGGCTCATATACCTGTTTGAGTTGAAGGAAGGTCGGCGACATATTGGCCGAGTGCGGGTCGAAGGTCACGGCATCACCCTGGCTGGCCCAGCGAAACACGTTTTCCGCCATCGCCGGCGAGGTTAGGGTGAACGCAAGAATGAAAATGACCGTTAACATTAAAATGTTTCTTTTCATCTCTGCCTCCTTTTTGTTGGGGTTTTCACCAATTGAACTCGGATTTGGCGGCGCAAGCCGTCTCCCAGCGATTAAGTCGATTCAATTTGGATAGCTCACGCCCATGATTAAGTCAAGTTCTAATCCTGATAACCAGCGGTTCTCGTTGAAGCGTGCATTAAGCGTCCAAGGCTATTATTTCAATAAGAATGAAAAATCATCATTGCTGCCCAATTCCAATGGACTTTGACCGTACTTGAAGATACGGCACATTTTATCGGATACACCTTCATGTTTAATTCGGTCATCCTCGATACGAAACATCATCCCCTCACGCAGGCCGGCCACAACCATATCCCGGTTGACTTCAAGAAATTCGATAATCCTTTCCTCCCTGGATTCGCCGAAATGTCCATCAGGGGCCGCATCCAGATAATGCGGATTTATCTGAAAGGGAATAAACCCAAGTGCATTGAAACTCCGGGGCTCGATGATGGGCATGTCGTTGGTTGTGCGGATGGTCGGACAGGCGAGATTGGTGCCGGCACTCAAGCCGATGTAAGGGATATTGTCGTTCAATACCCGGTCTTTTATGGATTCCATCAAGTTTCTGTCCTGACACTGCTTCAGAAGATTAAAAGTATTGCCACCGCCCACCAAAACGGCGTCAGCGTTCATGAGTGCATCCGATTCTCGATGCACACTGTTGACCTCGTAGCCGATCTCACTGAATACAGCCTGAATTTTTTTCTCATATGCGTCATACCCGACCAGGTTCTCATATGACTGTTTAAGGCCGGCAAATGGTACGAACGCAATCTTTACTCCTTTTTGACCGAGAAAATCCTTTATGTATGGTTTGGGGTATTCAAGGTAGGCATAGCCGGTCGCTGTGGAGCTGCTTATTAATAATAACCTCATGTAAGGTCCTCCTGACGCCTATGATGTTTTACTTTGAAAATGAGGATAAAAATTAACATTGAGAAAAAAGAATAAGCGATAATGCAAAGTTATTTCTGTGCCAATCATTAGCATCCAATAATCTAAGACGGATTTGGTTGTCAAGGGAGACATGCTTCGACGAGACTTTTTACCGCTTTCAGCGTAACTGAGCGGTTTACATATTGCCAACATGTGGTTGAAATAAAACCAGTCCAATGGCGGCTCGAGACATGGCCTTAAGCCGCCTTAGCCTGCGTTCTCTGTTGACAGCATCCAATCCGGATCATATGGTGCAGGGCAAGCACAAATTAGAGATCGATAGGAAGGTTGTAAAATGCTCAAACAAGTGTTGGACATCTATGAACTTCTCAGTGATGCGCACATTGACGGGGCGCGAGTATTGGAATTTCTCAAATCCAGGGGTTTAACAGAATTCGAGACACGAACGATCCGCAGAAAAGAAGGAACCACGGATTTTGTCAAAATCGTCATTCCCGGCAGGGAGGGAAAAAAGAGCGGCCGACAGGCGTCTACTTTGGGGATCATCGGCAGGCTTGGTGGAATCGGGGCAAGACCTGAATGCATCGGTTTGGTTTCAGATGCAGATGGGGCTGTCACTGCCCTGTCCTGTGCCCTGAAACTGGCAGACATGCAAAGCAAAGGCGATGTTCTCAAAGGCGACGTGGTAATTACGACCCATATCTGTCCCAACGCCCCGATCCAACCCCATAAACCGGTCGCGTTTATGGGCTCTCCGGTAGATACGATTGATCTTCTCAAATATGAGGTGGATTCGGAAATGGATGCCATTTTATCGGTGGATACGACCCGGGGCAACCGGATCATCAATCACAAGGGGATTGCGATATCAGCTACGGTCAAAGAGGGTTATATCCTCCGAATCAGCGAAGATTTACTGGATCTGCTGGCATGGACCACCGGAAGACCGTCCCAGGTGCTGCCCATTACGATGCAGGATATCACCCCGTATGGGAATGAACTCTTTCACATTAACAGCATTATGCAACCCTGCACGGTCACCGATAATGCAGTGGTAGGGGTGGCTCTAACGGCAGAAACAGTTGTGCCGGGATGCGGCACAGGCGCCAGCCATGAGGTGGATATAAGGAATGCGGTGGCCTTTTGTCTCGAAGTTGCAAAGGCGTTTACGGAAAAAAAATGTCGATTTTATGATGAAGATGAGTTTAGTCGGATTGTTGGGCGCTATGGGAGGATGAATGTTCTGCAGACATTAGGAAAAGAATAGAATGGAATTCGCGCCAGACGCGAACTCTTGTGAATTTGTCTGATAAGGACGAAGTTTACCGAATCCTGGATAAGGGGTTAAATTTCCTGAATCATCTTTGACAACCGGCTATATTCTGTACCAGTTGCGACCGCCCCATGCGAATTTTAGCAAACGACTTTTCAAATCACCGAAACTCTATCTCCCCGGCACTAGTCTATGGGGGTATTGAAAAGCATGTACGAACGGGCATCAATATTTTCGGCTGGAGTGCCGGATCGCCGGTGCTTGAAGTATGAAATTGGTCTGGCGATTACCCAATAAAGTAATACAAACGGAAATGATTTGATCTGCGTTGACAGGATTGCCCTCTGGGGGGTTTTGAATTAGCTGAATAGTGTCAATACCACAATCTTAATATTCCCCCACCAGCGCCTCAAAGGGACGAATGGTAATCGAGGATTTTCCGACCATTTTCGTTTTAAAACAGCCACTTCTTTTTTTGAAAGCCTTCTGTCGCCAACGATGAAGCCACCATTCGGATTCCAAAATGCACCCATGAAACACCTCGCATTAATCGGTTCATTTAAAATTATGCCATTGATCTGTATATCGGCCATACCGGGAGGATCTTGAGTGGGTATCATTGCGGTGTCATTCGGTGCAAGATATGGGTAATACAAAACCTGCCGGTACGGCCGTGGGTCATTCACCAAAGCTGCATCGCTATGAATCAGGTACCGGTCCGGTATTCTGATGGCTTAACCGTCGCTGGAAAACAAAATATTTTCTGAACAAGAGCTTGATATTAATAATTTTTTTATCGCGTCTGGTTTCCGTTAGCAAATTATGGGCTGCCTTCGATCGGTATCCGGAATTCATGCTAAAGAGACGACGACAGCTCGCAAGGTCGACAAGGTTCAATTCTGGTCTTGTTAATATTGGGTGTTGCAAATTAACAATTTGCACGGTATATATGCAAGGATAACTGCTATTGGACCGTTAAGTGATGGCAATCACCCGCTGGGGCAGTGGTATGGTTCCGAATCTACGGAGTTGGGGTCGGCGGAGTTGGGGTCGGGCCACGGTGAATGTTTGACAAGCAAAGATCCATGCTAAAAAAATTTCCCGTCTTTTGGGCTTAAAGTGATGTTTTTGACACCGAAAAGGGCGGTTTAAGAAACATCCAACCACTGGAATTGCACCAAGCTGTCTTTTCCCCAAAATGTATATTTTCGACATTCAAATTGGTATTCCAAGATCTAAAAACGGCCATGTTTCTAAACTCATGCTCTAGTTGGCGGGGTTCTACCTTGATCCGAGCCCAGTTTCACTTTTCCATTCCAACACGGAGAGAAAACGATTCAGAAACTCTGTGGAACATAAACACACCCATCAAGCATTTTAGGATCTATCTTTAGATGGGAATTATGCTATATTCTGTCAAGAATGCCGACCCCTTTGTTATCACTTGCACAAAATCGTCATTAAGATGGCCCTAGCCTGGAGGTAGACGCTGTGAAATCCAAACGATTTAAACAACTTTCCGAACGTCCGGTAAACAAAGAGACCTTTATTCTACCGTGGCACGAAGCCGGGTTGATCAATACCAGCAGCCCGAAAGACCCGCAGCCGAGTATCAAAATTGTGGAAGGCATCGTAACAGAGATAGACGGGGTGCCCCGTGATGAGTTTGATTTAATTGACCACTTTGTTGCCAAGCGGGCGATTAATATCGAGACGGCTGAACGGGCGATGAACACGCCGGCGGTGGAAATCGCCCGAATGCTGGTGGATATAAACGTATCACGTGGCCATATCCTTGAGCTGGTCAGTGGGTGCACGCCGGCCAAACTTGTGGAGATCGTCCTGAACATGAATGTGATGGAGATGATGATGGGGCTTTCAAAAATGCGTGCCAGACGAACCCCGGCCAATCAGGCGCATGTTACGAATCGTAAAGAAAATCCCGCACTTTTGGCAGCAGACGCGGCAGAGGCCGCCCTGCG
>CACVKW010000307.1 GCA_902749685.1 Olavius sp. associated proteobacterium Delta 1
CTCTGTTTTTCCCATCAGGGCGTAATGCCCGCAGTAAGGGTATTTATTTAACCCCTTTAAATCTTGAACGATTCCGGCTCGCAAGGGATTCAAGTGAATATAGCGCACCAGTTCCAATAGGTACAGATCTTCCTGGCACAAAATAGACTTGTATCGATTCTGAAAC
>CACVKW010000308.1 GCA_902749685.1 Olavius sp. associated proteobacterium Delta 1
TCCCCGCTGAAACGGGATCTCCGCTCCGCTCCGACAAGCATCCAGCATCTGCCCGGAAAAAGCAACGATCTCAGACATAACGGCCAGGCTAGATGACAAGAATTTATGCAATGTTAGGGTAAA
>CACVKW010000309.1 GCA_902749685.1 Olavius sp. associated proteobacterium Delta 1
ATTAACAACCACCCTACATACAAGGAGGATTTTTTTCAATGACTCGTTTTACAACTCATTATATGACTCATTCTAAACTCGTTTTTGGACAAGAGTGATA
>CACVKW010000310.1 GCA_902749685.1 Olavius sp. associated proteobacterium Delta 1
AAATGCAGTTCTTACATAATCTGTCGTTATCAGACAGAGCAATCTATTTTTAAAAAGATTCTAAGGTGCTCCATCTGATAACGCGAGTTTATGTAATCAATTTGCATTTAGCACGCCAGTCAGCGCCAAAACCGAAGGGAAGCGGCTGGCTGATTTAATTGCCCTTCCCCCCGACCACCACCCCTTGAGGATCGGATCATTTTAAACCGGCAATTAAAATAAAAAGGCAGTCAAAGATTAATCTTCAACTGCCTTCACCTTCTTCAGTAATTTAAACCAGTTTTAACTCTTTTAGCTCCAACAAGTCAACTCAGTCAACAACGTTACCTAATTCTATTCGCTTTCATCAATAATTAATTATTAAGATGCGACTTGGCTTCTTCCTCGAATTACAACTTAAACGGACTTATAACGGTTTTTCAAAATGTTTATTAAATACATAATCATCCCACGGCAAGCCGTATGGTCCAGCTTCCTTAACTGATTTTGAAAAGCTTTTATGATTTGTTCCATCAAGCAGACAGATAGGATTGTCTTTTATTAAAACAACAGAGGTGTCCCCTTTTTTGTTCCAGATAATCCTTAATTCTTCATCAATAAAATTCTCGAAAAGAGCTTCATTAGATGCATATTTCTCCGAGATTGGTGGATTTCCGTTAAACGGAGCTGGCATTTCTGATTCTGGCAAAGGTTTCTTACTTGACCAGAGAAAACAACTACATACTGAGGAAAGAGCTTCTTCTTTGTATAATATTGCCCAGTAGTAATAATTATAATCTTGAATTACTATCCTATATTTTGATTTTTCATTTGTATCCTTTACCAAAATTTTATAAGAAGAACCATTGTCAATAGAGCATCCGATAATAACGAATAAACATAAAATCGCCAAATTTACGAAAGTTCTCATTGTTGACCTACATTTGAATTCACTCATTTGATTTCTATGCTTTAAAAGTTCGGTCTCCTGTATACAGGTGATCTACGCCATAGACGATACTTTAAAGAATCCAAATCCATAATGACTCGAAAACTATCAATTTTATCGCTTCTGGCGTTAATTATTCTGCCGTTACATCCAATTATACCTGTATGGCCGCTTTCCTCGTTATTACTTGGCCATGCGACAATATCTCCAGGTTGTAAATCAAATGCACTATCAACAACAGAAAGTTTTTCATTCTCAAATTCAGTATTTGCTATATCATTTGCAAAAGCTGGCCATTTCGGATAATCGGAGGATTTAGGAATTTTAGAATTAGGTACTTTCCCACCTTTCCTATAGCTGTCCCAAACAAATGTATTACACCTATCGTAGCCCTGCGGTCTATTTTTATCAGCATTATACTTAGAGGTATAGAATTTCCAATTAGTACTATCTGGATTTTCGTACATGTATTGAGCCCATGCTGCGGCTTTTTCATGTGGAGACTTATCTTTACAGCATTTGGGATCTGTGTTGACAGTACCATCAGGATTACAACAAAATGCTTCAGGTCCTGCTTTCGACTTCAGACCAAAAGCATCTAATAAGTTTAAAGGATTAGAAAAAACATAAGAGTAAAGATTTATCCCACCATCGAAGCCAATTGGATCCTCTTTTAAATACCTTGCAATTTTTGGATCATAATATCTTTGATAATTGTAATGGAAGTTGGTCTCCTGGTCAAAGTACTGACCGGGGAATCTAAGATGGTTCTCAATAGATTCGACTTCAACCGTCACTTCCCCAAACGAAGAGTACTTCACGGACCAGACAACAGCTCCATTTACAGCAGTTAACTTCTGCGGTGTTCCCAGGTGGTCATTTTGATAGAAGTAATATTGACCGCCCACCTTCAAAAACAGCGGATCAGTTGTCCATGTGGAACCGGGCCTGTAACCATAGGACTTGACGACATTTCCTGCTGCA
>CACVKW010000311.1 GCA_902749685.1 Olavius sp. associated proteobacterium Delta 1
AAAATTTCAATCTGCCAGCGATCCTTGTAGATGGCGGCTATAGTAGTAGCACCGAATTCAAGATGGTTCGTGAGCAAAACGATATTACGTTCATTTTCATCATCCCAGACAACAATTCGACGCAGAAGGTAAGGATATTTTTTTTGGGCATTGTGGCCGGTGAACATAATCAAATCATCGGCAATAATATTTCGATTCTGTGGTATATCCCGCACCTCTACGAACATGTAATCGGCATTGTGTTTCAAACGGGTGACAAAATAAATATCGTTTTCGGTCCACTGGGCATATAGCTTATAATCGTTGTAAGCACGATCCATAGCGATAATGGAACCCGGTGATAGCGGAAGCTTTCGGGCGATTGTGATATCATGTTTTTTGGCGTTTTCAATATAAGCGTATGATGGCAGATAGCCATCATGGTCCAGAAGCATATGTAATTTTATGGCCCCTTTTGTCCGGCGAAATTTGGCCCACGGAAACATCGCTAAACACAACGATATGGTGGTACTGTCTAACGACAGCAGTTTATTTTTAAACCGAAATTTTTTTCTCGGTGCAACCTGTCTGCAAAACTTCAGGGTTTCGTAAAACAGATCCTCGAACATCTGCCAAGGCCGGTGAGCATTTGCATACGACAGCGTTGACTTATTGGGAGCCGTTGTCATCGCCAGGTGTCGCAGCTTGCCCAGACAGCAGGCTAAACCGCCGCAAATTTCCCGAAGGCTTTTGGCCTGAGCCAATTGGCAAAATAGCATGGAGACGAAGTGGTCCCATGAACTAAATCTTTTAGCGTAACGTTCAGAATGATGTCTGTAAACCAACTCATAAAACCGTTGACGGTTGATCAAATTAAGCAGTTGACTAAACAGGCT
>CACVKW010000312.1 GCA_902749685.1 Olavius sp. associated proteobacterium Delta 1
ATGACCAATGGTGGTTGTTTGAAGGTACCTAACTGATATTTTTACAAATATTGCTTGAATGAAAATTAAAATATTTTAAACATACGAAATGTAAGATAATAAAGCTATTGAAATAAATTCAGATTATTTGGATGCCTGGTTTAATAAAGGAATAGCATTCTATGACTTGGGTAAACATGAAGATGCAATAATTGCTTTTGACAAATCGATTCAAATTAATTCCAATGATAATGATTTATGGACGAGAAAAGGTATGGCGTTAGCAGCATTAGATCGCCATGAAGATGCAATTATAGCATATGATAAAGCCATCCGAATTTTTAATAAGGACCATTTCGCTTGGTATGATAAAGGGAGTTCCCAAATTGAATTAGGACTGTATGAAGAAGCTGTAATATCGTACACCTATGCGACTGATTTAAAGCCAGACCATTATGAGGCATGGAATAATAAAGGGATTGCTCTTGGTTGTTTGGGCTCACACCTTCAGGCTATCGGAGCTTTTAGCGAAGCAACAAGAATCAATCCATCCTTTCACGAGGCATGGTATAACAAAGGCTGCTCTCTTGCTGAATTAAATCGTCATAAAGAGGCAGTGGAGGCGTACTGTAAAGCAATCGAGATTTATCCTGAATATCCGGCTGCTTTTGGGAATAAAGGCGTCTCTCTTGATGCTTTAGGATTTTATGAAAAAGCAATTGATTCTTTTAAAAAAGCTATTGAAATAAATAAAAATGACTATATTGCATGGACAAATATGGGGATTACACTTAATAGACTTGGCAGGAGCTTAGAGGCTAAGCAGGCTCTTAATATAGCAAGTAAATTAGAAGCAGATGATGGAGGTTCCAAATTAAATATTCATTATAAACTAAAGCCATGTCGAACAAAAGCTTTGAGGTAACGCCTAAAGCTCGGGCATTTTATAGAGCAGTTCGTTTTCTGATATTTTTTATTAATTTTGATGTTATAAATTTTAATTCGGCGTCCCTCAAGCTTGGCGTTATGGCCAATAAAAAATGCTTCAACATCCAGTACCAGAACAACATTTAAGAAGCATAGGGGACATTACGGTTTCCTTTGCACTTCTTGAGTCGCAGATTCAGACGCTTATTGGCTCAATGCTGAATGAGCGCCAACGTATCGGTCAAATAATCACGGCAGAATTATCGTTCAGAAACCTTAGAGCATTGATGATAAGCCTCTACATAGAAAGGCACGGAAAAGAAGACGAAGATTTTGAAAAACTAAAAGATCTAATGACTCGTGCTGGACAGGCAGAAGAAAAAAGGAACCAAATTACCCACTCCGTTTGGGGAGCCGGAAAAGACGCAGATACAATAACTAGAATCAAGACAACAGCCAAAGAAAAGCACGGAATCAGGTTTCATTTTGAGGATGTATCGTCTGATGATCTTGCTGGCTTCGCAGAAGAGATAAAGCTACTAGCTGAGGAGATTCAGCGATACTGGATTGATTTAATTGAAAAAGACAAAGCAATTAATGACCACACTGCGCATCAGCTGCCATAACAAGGCAATTAACGCCGACCAAAAAAAGCGCAGCTTGCGCTGCACTTTTTTCGGCCGG
Source organism: Olavius sp. associated proteobacterium Delta 1 (assembly GCA_902749685.1). Classification (GTDB taxonomy): domain Bacteria; phylum Desulfobacterota; class Desulfobacteria; order Desulfobacterales; family JAFDCJ01; genus JAFDCJ01. The sequence continues at coordinate 1,591 of CACVKW010000312.1, forward strand.
TTATTGCATCGTTAAGTGTAGAAAATGGAACTATCGGACATCTTTCCAAAAGAGGGGCGCATTCAGCATCTGTACTGCGACGAATGCGGCGGATATTTGGATCTGACATTTGGTGTTTTCGATGATCACGTATCTGGAGTGCATATCTGTATAAAAGGCCTGCCGTACCTTAGTTGCGAAAAGTGCAATATAGACTATCTTCCGGATGATTCGCGATTCACCATTATATATTCGCACGAACAAGCCATCAAGAAGAAATCTGGCGCAGTAAATGTTACGAGAAACAAGACGAATGTGGATTATGAATTTTCCAATGTACTATTTATATATGATTCCGACGATTATAAATACATCCCCGGTCTAAAGCGCCCTTTTGATGAGGGGTATCTGACGCCCGTATATTTTAATAAAGAAGTATTGCTGAAGTACGATGCCTCGCCCACTTATCGACTTAGTTTCGCATCTACAACTTATGGAGAAATGCGCCAAGGAGATGATTTTTCAATTCCCTTCGGTCTCAATAAGAATGGCAAGGTGATCATGTGGCTAGGCGATATAGCTCGCCTACCGGAAGCTGAACAATATTATCTTCGTTCTGAAAATGTCGAGTCCGACCATTCAATTGGCTCTGAGTTCTATGATGGTCAAATAGAGGTAAAATTCACCGATCACTCAAAAGAAGATACTCTGTTTCAAAAACGATCAGATTTTCTTGAAGAATGCTTTAAGCGTTTTGGGGTGAAGATAGCTCATCTGGATGAGGAGGTTTACGATCTTGCAGTCTCTTTCAATGCTCCGATCGTAGATACGGAGAAAGAAAGGCGTCATATTGCTGATACGCTAAACAAAATATACCTAGAGTCGTTCGATAACAATGCTCTTGGGCAAATCCTAAAAAGCTTCGCCGTTAATCCCAAAAACCTTGGTAGCATCAAGAGGCTCCAAGGAATCATGGAAAAAGTTGCAAACCCGGTGGAGGTATCCAAAACCATTTCCCCGTTTTATGTGCTCTATGACCTGCGGGTTGCCTATTCCCACTTAGGATCAAAAACGGGTAGTGACGAAAGATTGCAATATGTAAGAGAAAGACTTGGACTTGAGGCTGAAGCGGGACTACTTGAAATATACAGCGCTTTGATGGAGCAGCTTATTGATTCCTTTGAACAATTCACTTCATTTATCAAAGATAACACTTAACCTTGCTCTTTCAGCCGACGCAAAAATCCGCGCGGCTGAAGAGCCCGATAAGCGGACCGTGAGCTCCGCTTCGCTCCGCACACGTCACGGTCCGCTTATCGGCGGCTGTTGAGCTTCGCTCAAACGCACGTGACAGGCTCCGCTCACGCTCCGCCTATCAAGTGCGTTAGAGCCGACTGCGATTCTCAGCATGAAAAGAAAATAAAAAGGCATTTTCTTCTCATGCCTGCGATTCTCGCGGCTCAACAGCCGCCGTTGGACATACCGCTAGCGCGGAGAAATAATTAGAATATTTATAACCCACTGAAATTAAACTTTTAAATCCGATTTTTTCCCTATTTCACAGTTAA
>CACVKW010000313.1 GCA_902749685.1 Olavius sp. associated proteobacterium Delta 1
CCGGTGTCGGCGGTTAACGCTCACCGCATAACCGGTTAATCCGCCTTCGGCGGACCGCATCACGGTAGCCACCGGTGACAAACCGGTTTTTAAAAGCAACTGCACGTGGTTGGTCATAATCGCCCAGCCATAACAACCAGTTTTGCTTTCAGATACAAGGGCGCTTAGTCGATCCAAAAAATTATCTCGATCAGAATCA
>CACVKW010000314.1 GCA_902749685.1 Olavius sp. associated proteobacterium Delta 1
ATCTAACAGTACACTATCGGTGAATTTCAACGACATCCAGGATCCAGAAACCAGAATCCAGGATCAGTCAATACTTTCAATGGTCTTCATATCAGCAGCGAAGTTGGATTTCAAAATTTTATGCAACTATAGGGTTAGGACTCTATAGCGGGCAAATTGGAGCAAAGAATTTCCTTATATCCTTAGAAGTGCTTTATTCCTGAACAGCAAACGTAAACGCAACGCCTTCATCCGGGCCTTCGCCGTCTTTGTTTTCAATCAGCCGGTAGCCGACGGAAACCGCTTTGCCGATTAATGTCATGTCAGCCTCTTCAGGGGGTACATCGACCACATTTCCCATCACCCATGCGCCTTCTGCAAGTTCGGCCAGGGCGACGATGTACGGCACCTGAAAACCGGTGGGGCCGACGCGAATAATGGTAAACGTTCTTAGAGTTCCTTTTTTTGTAAATGAATGCTCTTCCAGCTTTGAGCTGCCACATTGGGGGCAAACTGCGTTGGGCGGGATAATAGATCCACTGCAGTCCACGCATTTCAAACCCGGCAGTTCACCGGCCTTTAATCGTTCAATAAATTTATTGTAAGGTAAAGGATATGATGACATTTAATTCCTCCTTAGAACCAGATTGCATACCGTACTGAAATCACCGCCCAGGGTATCGACGACGCCGATTTTCGCGCCGTCAACCTGCCGTTTACCGCACTCACCCCTGAGCTGTTTCACAATTTCGTAGGTCTGGGCGGCACCGGTGGCGCCGATGGGATGCCCTTTGGCTTTCAATCCACCGGAAGGGTTGATCGGAATTCGGCCATCCAGGGCGGTTTCGCCGTGGTCAACGGCGGCCGACCCTTTACCGAATTCAAAAAAACCAAGACCCTCAATCGCCATAATCTCAGCGATGGTGAAACAATCGTGCAACTCACAGACGTCTACATTACCGGGTTCAACGCCGGCCTGCTGATAGGCCTGCATGCTGGAGGCTTCACGGGCCCTGACCCGCGTAATGTCTTTGTGAGCATAAATGGCGCCGCCACTGGCCTGGCCCACACCGGCGACCTGTATCGGATTGGATACATGCCCCTTAAATTTCGCGGCATCACCGATAACCAGCGCGGCAGCCCCGTCTGAAAACGGGCAGCAGTCGTACAGTTGCAGCGGATCTGCAATCATCGGCCCTTCCAGGACGGTTTCGACCGTGATTTCCTTGCGAAAGTGGGCCAACGGGTTCAAGGTGCCGTTGTGGTGATTCTTCACCGCTGTCTGTGCCATGCTGCGCTTTAATTGATCCAGGGGTATCCCGTATTTGCTGGCATACAGGTGGGCTGCCATTGCAAAGACGCCCGGAAAGGTAATGCCCGCGAAGCGCTCATACTCTGAATGGCTCCCCATGGCAAACGTCCGGGTGGCCAAGGGTGTTCCCATGATGGTCGTTCTCTCGGTTCCGCCCACCATCACCAGATCATAAACACCGGAGGCTACCAGCAGCACCCCGTGCCGGATGGCCACCGTGGCGGAGGCACAGGCACCTTCGAAGCGGGTTGACGGTGCATTCAGCGGCATACCGATTTCAGCGGCCAGGAAAGGGGCAATGTTGATCTGCCCCTCCTCAAATCCGCCCAGCACATTGCCGATAAAAAGCGCCTCGAGATCTCGGGCTTCTATCTGCGCATCCTCCATTGCCTCTAATGCCGCCTGGGCAAACATTTCTTTCTGTGAGAGTTCGGAATTGCCGAACTGAGTCATTCCGGCTCCCAGCACAATAACCTCACGCATATAACCTCCCTAAATAACCATAGTTCTCATGAAATTAGCTTCAAAGCTTTATATAGATCCGTTGCCGAATTTAGTTTCGTTTAAATTCCAAATTACAAAATCCAAATCATTTGCCCTGTTAAATAACTCTTGCAATATGGTAGAAGCATTAACGATAGGGATCATAAAGTCGATCTATCACTCCAATCCCAAAAACAGTATTTAACAGGGCGAGTAAATCTCAAATTCCAATATTCAAATTCGAAACAAGTCTATTTTTATAGGAGCTTAAGTCGAACAGATTGGTTCTGTATAACTTCATTCAGACTGAATTGATTACACAGGAAATAAATCCTCGACCTAAGCTATAGATGAGAGCCAACGACAAGCTAATTTCGTTTTGGTCATTGGAACTTGGAATTTGATCATTATTTGTAATTTGGTGCTTGGAATTCTTTTATTCAAAGGCACTGATTTCGTTAACCTGCAAGATTTTTATAATGTATCTGCGGTAAACAGCACCACTTACTTCCCTTCAAACTTCGGTTTCCTCTTCTCCACAAATGCCTGCATGCCTTCTTTCTGATCCCGGGTGGTGAAGAGCATCTCGAAACAGCGCGACTCATAGGCCAGGGCTGACTGCAGATCCATGTTGATTCCCCGATTGACCGCGGATTTAATCTGCCTCAGGGCCACCGGCGGTCTGGCAGCCAGACGCCCGGCGATCTCCAGCGCGATCTCCATCAAGCTTTCATCCGCAACGACCCTGTTGGCCAACCCGATTCTGAAAGCCTCCTGCGCGTCAATGCTCTCTCCCGAGTATGGTAGTTCCTTGGCTCGGCCGACACCGACAAGCCTTGGCAGCCGCTGGGTGCCGCCGGCGCCGGGCAGCACACCCAGCTTGATTTCTAATATATCACCCTAAAGTGCCAGATAAACTCCTTAGTTGCATAAACAACATGCCAAAGGGTAGATAATGATCTGAAATTATAGCCGATATCATAGAGATATGACTAATTCCTGGATATCTCCATCGGTGAATTCGAAGGATGGGATCGTTTTTTGCCATGTTGTTTACCCAGGGGCAAAGCCGGAGAACTTCAGATCCTGCGTTGCTGAGGGTTCGAAGTAAAGAACTACGACTGGTACCATTACGAAAGATAGATGTTGGGCAGGCGAGCGAGCCCGAAGGGTGTAGCTCGCTCGCCTTCACCCTCAGACGCCTTGCCTCTGAAGCCCTCCGGCTTTTGCAACGTTG
>CACVKW010000315.1 GCA_902749685.1 Olavius sp. associated proteobacterium Delta 1
AAATTTTGAAATCCAACTTCGCTGCTGCAATGAAGACCATTGAAAGTATTGACTGATCCTGGATTCTGGTTTCTGGATCCTGGATGTCGTTGAAATTCAACGATAGTGTCCTGTTAGATATCCAGCATCAAGTATCCAGCATCCAGCATCTGCCCGGAAAAAGCAACGATCTCAGACATAACGGCCAGGCTAGATGACAAGAATTTATGCAATGTTAGGGTTAAGTGAGGCTCAGAAAAAAAAATTGAGCGCTTATATCGACCACCACCGGAAGTGTTGCAGGTCGTCGGCGCCGGTTATAACGACAAGCTCTTCACTCAGAATATAAAACCTGAACCCAGCCCGATTCAACTGGTTTATGCGGGAAAGCTCAGCAACGCCAAAGGCGTGCCCTGGCTTTTGCGCGCCCTTGCTAAAATTGAAACGCCCAACTGGCAGCTCCACTTAGTCGGCGGAGGGAGCGGTGCAGAGAAAGAAAATTGTTTGAGGAGAATCTGACGAAGTCCCTTAGCGCCCGGATGGCTGCCGCTGTAAAGCAACCACAGGTAGATTTATCGCGCATGCAAAACACAATTGCTTCATTTTCATGGGTTAACGTTTTTACTAGTGTTCAAAAAGTATATTTTAAGGCAATAAAATCCTTTGAAAGCACCCGGTGAAAGTGGTTTTGCATGATTCTACCGTACCGGGGGCGTTGGCCACCCCGCCTCAAGCGGATGCGGTATTGAAGAGATTTTAAAAAAATGCAATTATAGATTATAAATTTCAGTTTGTGTCATCCGAATAGCGCGCTAAAAACGGAATTCTAGCATCCATTATTATTGACATTCAAAGTTCACATGCCCATATAATAAGCTGAATTCAAAAATGGAGGCAACTTTATGAGAGTAAACCGTATATTTTGGCCGGTGTCGGTCTTTTTATTTTGCCTGTTACTCGGCGTGTGGAGCAACGACGCAATCGCTGCAGAGGAGATTAAAGCCCCGCTTTTGACAGGCCTAACGTGGGTAAAAATGTCCCAGGATCAGAAGGCGGCCTACATTTGGGGCGCCGGTGATATTATCGATCTTGAGCAGGAAATTATGGAAATATACCCTGAGTTGAAACGTGAGAGCTTCGTTACCAAGGCTGTTGAAGGCATTGGTGACGTTCAGATAAACGATATCGTGTCGAACGTCGACACATTTTTCAAAGAGCACCCGGATAAGGCAAATCTGTCTGTGATCAGGATCTTATGGGATACGATGATCAAGCCCAATATAAAAACAGGAATCGCCGGAAAACCGTTGCAATAATCAAAATTTTCTAGCAAGTGTGGGTTAGGAGGTATCAAAATGAAAAAAATAATCACCATCACCATATTGCTCCTGTTTATGGTTGTACTTTCTTGCGCAAATATGTCCGGTGGGGAAAAAGGGGCATTGACCGGGGCCGGCCTTGGTGCCTTAGGTGGTGCCGCCATCACGGCGATTGCAGGTGGCAATGCTGCTGTCGGAGCCGCCGTTGGCGGCGCGGCCGGTGCAGTGGCCGGTGGTATTATCGGCGGTAATAAAGAAGAAAAAAAAGAATGACATCGAATTAGGGCCTTGTCGGAATTCAAGGTCAAGTTACCGCAATTGACTTGGCGCGCTGATTGTTGCTCTAAAATTCAGGTATCTATTTTTTCAAAATATTTTTGTTTTTAGCAAAATAGACCTAAAAAAAGTGGATGTCTGAATATTTTGTAATCAAAATCTTTCATTTTTTAAAGTGTTTTAATAATTAATTCATTGACAAGAGAACAATTTTATATTATGTGTATAGAAGTTGAAAAATTAATACCTGAGAATTCGATCTTTTTTTTATTATTCGGAAGACATGCCAAAAAAATTCTATGGCTGGAAGCTTATTATTTTGGGATACTCAACGCGTTTTATGTCACTTAAATTTCCAGTAAAACGCTGAGCAACCAAAAAGGAGCAAATACATGGCGAAACGTGACTATTGTTTTGAACTCAAAAGCAAACTATCTGAATTGAATACATTGTGCCGGCATCTGGAAGACTGTGGTAGTGTTCTGCAGCTGCCTCAAAAATGCCTGTTCGAAATAAACTTGGGCCTGGATGAGCTGTTTACCAACATCATCTCATATGGATTCGATGATGGCATAGAACATCAGATAAAATTCTCCCTGGCAAAGGATAAGGAAACCCTGGTTGTGCAGGTCGAAGACGATGGAATACCTTTTAACCCGCTTGAAGCCGCAGGTCCCGAGGTATCGCAGGATTTAGATTCGGTAAACATCGGCGGACTGGGTATTCATCTGGTAAAAAAGATGATGGATGACATCGACTATCAAAGGGTTGAAGGCAGAAATAGGTTAATCTTAAAAAAGTGCGTGGCAGCCGCATAATCCGGGTCCAATCTTAGGCATTTCAAACATTGCGAAGTTTCTCAGTCTCAGCAACGTCAACCTCGAAGGTTTCAGGGTCCAGCACGACTCCATAATCCTGCCGGGCTTTCTGCACCGATAATATGCCGTTTCGCACCTCAAGGATCACTTGCTCTGCAGGTCTTTGAAAAGGATCGCCGTAACCGCCACCGCCCCCTGCAACCTGGCGTAAAACAGTCCCCTTTGGTATTTCCGGCACCAGTTCTTTGGATTGGGGCCTGTGGCATCTGTCTCCCGGGGATATAAACTCCATCTCATTGATGCTGCCCATTTTGCCGCCAAATAGACCATAGGCACGTGCTTCCTCATCGATCCCATCGCCAAAGACCACTCCTTTGGAATTCTCGCCTTCAAAACGGATGATTGTCTCGACACCCAGTCCTCCCCGCCAGCGCCCGGCACCCGGGGAATCTGTCGCATATTCGTGCTTGACAAGGACGTTGGGGGTCTGGAGTTCGAACATTTCCGGGTCCTGGGCCAGAATACCGCCCGCGCAATTAATCAGACCGATATGGTCATAGCCGTCATGACCATCTGTCGCACCGGAGCCGCCCTTGAGTGCATTAAACAAAATATCAACATATGGCCGGTTAAACCGGGGGTCGTGTCCGGAGACGGCCAATGCCAGCATTCGATTCCAGCCGGCCGTCACACGATCCGGCAGCGCTTGGGAGCATGCTTTTAAAATAGCATCTGCATTGGGACCGGTAATACTGTTGCCAAAGGTCGTAGCGGCCGGGAAACTTGCATTTAAAAAAGTGCCTTCCGGAATGTGAATGTGCAACGGTCTTGTCAGACCGTCATTATGAGGAATATTGGGATCAATCAGCATCAGAAAGGTTAAAATGATGGCCGAAACACTGGCGCCTAAAGGCGCATTGGCAAAGCCTTCCGTCTGGCCATCCGTACCGCTGTAATCAAAAAAAATTTCATCGTCTTTGACGGTAACGATTACCTGTATTTTGAACCTGGACCCCGCGTGAACTCCGTCGTAATACATCCAGCTTTGGCCCTCATAGCTGCCGTCTGGAATACGCTTGATTTCGGAGCGGACCATTTGCTCAGTCGAGTTAAAGAGCAGTTCAATATGCTCGCAAAGCTTTTCAGCTCCATAGCGCCTTATCAGAGATTGGATGAGTCGTTCACCCACCGCACAGCTGCCGATCTGAGCTTTGATATCTTCTGCCACAATGGGATAGCGTATATTGGCAAAAATTAGATCCCAGACATCCTGCCTGATTTTGCCTTTCTCGAATACTTTCACGGGGGTAATTCGCAGAGCTTCCTGCCAGATTTCCCGGGCATTCGGGTTATATCCGCCGGCTACCGCGCCGCCGATATCAGCCTGGTGTCCTTTAACGGCGGCCCAGGCAAATAGCTCCCCCTTATGGAATACGGGTTTAAAGGTGGCGACATCGGCATTCTGGTTGCCCCCGGTAAATACATCGTTATGCAGGATCACATCCCCCGGGTGAATGTCGTCAGCGAAATATTCCGCGATCTTCTGGCAAACCGGCTGCAGCGCAAAAGCCAGCACCGGAATGTACTCCGCCTGCTCCAGCATCCGACCTGTGGCATCATAAATACCGGTCACGAAATCCCGGGCCTCATTGAGAATCGGGGAACGGGTCGTCCTCAGTAGGGTATACCCCATCTCCTGAGTGATCGCCTTGAAGCGACATTGAAGTATTGAGGTGAGGACGCGGTCTCTTTCGGTTTTTGTTTGCATTTATCAATCTCGGTTGATGGTATTTTGGACACGGATTAATGCGATTTCGGAAGGCGGATTGCAGAATTGATAAAAGGTGATATCCGATTCTAAATTCCTAAATTCCTGAATACCTCAATCCCCCGATTAGCCGTCCTATCTGTGTCTCAATTTAAAATGTTTATAAATTAAATATCCTTTTCATGCACAATCAGCGACGTCTTGCCTGCCTCACGGGGCAGCGATTGCGGCCGAACCAATTCTATTTGAGGATTTACGCGCAGTCTTTGCCGGATGATATCAGTCAGGCCCCGGACTATGTTATGTTTCTCTTCATCGGTCATATCCTCGTGCCCGTATTCAATTTTTAGCTTTAAGGGCGGAGAGACCAGAGGGCCCGGGCTATCCAGAATAATTCTGAGCGCCCCTGTGGTACCGGGCACAAACTCGCCCACCACGCTTTTTATTGCCGCCGGATAGATATTAACCCCCTTGCAGATCAGCATGTCATCGGCCCGCCCCAGAATCTTAAAACGCATTTCAGGCCAGCCGCAGGCACATGGATCGGTAAAAATTTGAATCAAATCACCGAGGGCGTAACGCATGAAAGGTCCACCTTCCCAGTCCAAAAAGGTGAAAACCATTTCCCCGATGGCACCGTCGGTCATTGCCACTGGCTCTTTAGTCTCCGGATCCACCAGTTCCAAAACACAATGATCGGGGGAGATAAAATGCATTCCCGGATACGGCTCGACATCACAGGATATACCGTGAAAGGCATGCCCGCCGCCGGTATGGTCGAAAACTTTGGCTCCAAAGCCTTCCTGCAGTTTCTTTCTTAACGACGGGATACCGGCTCCCGGTTCTCCGGCACAATAGAACCAGCGAATTCCCAGTTCCCTAGCTTCCTTGCCGATTAGTTTGGGAGTCTGCTCAATAAGATATTCACCAAAAGACGGGGTTGCGATGAATACATCGGGTCGCGTCAATAACGTGAAGTCAAGTACCCTTTGGGTGCCGCCCTCAATTCCCACCGGTACAACGCATAGCCCCATGGCCTGTAAACCGTCCGAAAGCGGCAGGCCGCCGGTAAACATGCTCAATGACAGTGCCTGCAGCACGATGTTTCCCGGCCTTAATCCGGTACGCCAGTATTTACGCGCGTGCATTTCATTAAGGACGTTGACATCATTTTTCGTGAGCGTGTAAAGCGTGGGTTGGCCGGTGGTGCCACTGGTGGAGTTGATGCGGATAATTTTATCGATTGGTGCGCAGGTTGTTAGGCCATAGGGATGCCCGAAACGCCGCAGGGATTCTTCCTGAGTCCAGCGATGCTCGTCCTTGGTCATCAGGGGGATTTTCTGAAAATCTTCAAACGTGTTAATATTCGCAGGCGTTAAATTAACCTTATGGAATTTTTCTTCGCGATAAAACTCGGAATGCTCGTAATTGTATTGCAGCTGGGTTTTTAGTCGCTGCCACTGTAAAGCCTTCATTTGAGCTGAAGGAAGCGTTTCGATCGCCGGGTTCCAGTATTTTTTTTCGTTTTTCATGGATTGCAGGTATGGAGCAGCTCTCTATATTTATTAATAGACAAACGCTATTGGCACTAATGTATATGCTCCCGCTCCTCACAAATTTCAATCATCAAATCCAGCCCTTCGGTCGGATAAAAAAATGCCACTTTGCCATGGGCACCCTCACGGGGAAAGCCTCTGACGACCCGTAATCCCTTCTCAATCAACGAGGCCAATGTGTTATCGAAATTATCCACCTGAAAAGCAACGTGCTGCACGCCGGATCTTGGCTCAAGAACAATCGAATCAACTTCTTCCATTGGTTTTTGGAACTCGATCAATTCCATCTGCCCTGCGCCCAGAGAATAAAAAGCAATCTGAATTCCGGTCTCCTTAATTTCCATCCGCTCCCGGCACTCAAACTCAAAGAAATATGAAAGCGCGTTGATCGCTTTTTTTATATCCTGCACCACAATTCCGATGTGATCAAAACTCTTGAATACTGACATAGTCGGTCTACTTGAAGGTTTTTTATTGACGATGCGACCTGGATTTGCTCAAACAGTGGTTGACAGTGAAAATACCTTATGCTAATCGATTGTATACTGTATACGAAAATCAATGTCAATGTTGGGCTACAATTCATTCCTTTTCAATATTTCTAATCGCATTTTTACAGTCCATTACGCAATCGCCAAGGAGTCTGGATGCTGCTTCAGGTCATATTCAGCGGACTTGCCACCGGAAGTATATATGCCCTGGTTGCCCTGGGTCTGGCCCTGATTTATAACACCACCGAGCACGTCAACTTTGCCCAGGGCGAGATGTCGATGGTTTCGGCATTCATCGGGTTTACTTTTTTCAAATTTCTGGGTCTATCCCTTCCCCTGGCCATCCTGCTTACGCTGATCCTGTCGGCGCTGCTGGGAATCATCGTCGAACGGCTGATCATCCGTCCTGCCATTCGGGCCCCCCACTTCAATATCTTCATTATTACGCTGGGCCTTTCAATTGTAATGAAAAGTCTGGCGGGCTTCATCTGGAGCCACAATGATTATCCCTATCCCAGTATTTTCCCGGATAAAACCATATCTATCGGTTCGGCGACCATTGATTTGATCGGTCTTGGGAACATTGGAACAACAGTGGTGCTGATGCTGATTCTGTACGCTTTTTTCAAATACACCCGTTACGGTACTGCCATGCGGGCGGTCAGTGAAAGCCAAAATGCGGCCCTTTTGATGGGGGTAAATGTACATCAGTCTTTTTCGGTCACCTGGGCCATCAGCTTTTTAGTGGCCGCGGTGGCAGGTATTCTTATGGCGCCCGTGATTTTTTTGAGTACGCATATGGGCGTCGTTGTCATTAACGGCTTTGCCGCAGCCATCCTGGGTGGATGGGGCAGTATCCCGGGGGCGATAATTGGTGGATTGCTGCTGGGCGTCATCGACAATGTGGCACCCTTATATCTTCCTTCTCAGATTAAAAACATCGTCCCATTTATAACAATTTTCATCGTCCTGGTAATCCGACCCAAGGGAATTATGGGAGTGGAACGGTTTACCAGAGTGTAGTCAGCGCCGCCGTTGGTTACCGACATTGCCACCTGGTTCAAAATAGAGACTTCGGACTCGCGGAGTTTCATATGAAGACAAAAAAGCGAATATCGAATAATGAATGTCGTATGTCGAAGTAAGGAATTCTGTCACTTTTAAATTATAAAAGACAGAGCGCAGCGATTCCATCCTTCGAATTTCTGCGGTTCGCTTTTCCCTATATTTGCGGTCCTGCCGGCGACAGATCACGTCTGCAGCGTGATTCGCTGTTCATCAAAGCCTCCGATGGACCCGGGTAAGGGGATTATACATGCAAAAACCAGCTATATGGAAAATCTTGGGGTGGATCATCGCTTTGATCATCCTTTTGGCAGCCCCCCTTTTTTTAGGAAAATACACGGTATTTCTCCTCAGTCTCCTGGCTATCTATGCCCTGGTGGCACTGGGCTTGAATCTTTTGATGGGGTATACCGGACAAATTGCTGCCGGACATGCCGGTTTTTTAGCGATAGGCGCCTATTTCACTGCCATTATCGGAGAAAACCTGCAATGGTTGCCATGCCCGCTGATTCTACTGCTGGCCGGTATTTTTACCGGCGCCATTGGGTTTCTGCTGGGGATACCGATCCTGCGGTTAAAGGGCTTCTACATAGCGATGGCCACTTTGGCATTCGGCGTCGTTGTCAGTGAAGTCATTCTTCAATGGAGTTCGTTAACCGGCGGCGATGACGGCTTTAGCGTTCCAACCGCCCACATTGCCGGTTTCACCCTCGATTCGGATTATAAACTTTATTATCTGATCATCCCGGTCACGCTGATCATGACCATCCTGGCCAAGAATCTGGTGAATGGCTATATCGGCAGGGCTTTTATTGCGCTGCGGGAAAGCGAAATCGCCGCCCAAACCATCGGCATTGATCTGGCCAGGTATAAAACGATTGCTTTTGCCATCAGTGCATTTTATACCGGGGTTGCCGGCGGTTTGTTTGCTTATTTAATTACCTATTTATCACCGGATGCGTTCACCATAGAACTTTCCGTCGACTTCATCGCCATGATCGTCATCGGTGGTATGGGCTCAATCCTGGGGTCCATCATCGGGGCCGTCATCCTGACCGGAATGCAGCAGGTGCTCGCCGGTCTACTTGATTTGCAAATACTGATATTCGGAATCTCTCTGATTGTATTTATGATTTTTATGCCCAAAGGCATCACCGGCATGATTTATGATCTTAAAGAAAGATTTGTAAGATCGAAATAAGGAATTGATAATTCATATGCTTTTTAGTTATTCTATCACAACCGAACAATATTCAGATTAGGCTACTTTACAAAACACATCATGAAAGGAGGGCGTTACAATGAATCGTATCAGTAAAATATCAGTGTTGGGAATATTTTTGTTGTTTTTTTCGATTACCGCAGGAACCGTCGTACAGGCAGAAGTCGGGGTAACCGACGACTCGATTTTAGTGGGATGCTCCAATAGTTTCTCAGGCCCCCTTGTCTATCCCGGGACCCAGCTGGTAAATAATGGCCTGGAAGGTTATTTTGGGTACGTGAATGACCGCGGAGGGATACACGGCCGCAAAATCGTCACCCAGTATTACGATGACGGCTATAAACCGCAAAATGCGGTGGGCAATACCAAACGATTGGTAGAGCAGGACAATGTCTTTGCAATTGTATCTTCCCAGGGAACCGGACCCGTCATGGCGACCGTAAAGTACCTGACTCAAAATAAAGTGCCGCTGATCTTCCCCTTCCAGGGCGTGCCAATCTCAGGTCAAAAAACAATATTCACCTCATTTACCCCTTATCCGAATCAATCGGAGCTCGTGGTGACCTGGCTGGTAAAGATCAAGGGCTTCAAGAGAATTGGAATCCTGTATCAGGATGACAAATATGGCCACACCTTCCGGGATCCGGCTAAAAAGACGCTCGCAAAATTCGGCTTAAAGCTAGTGGCCGCAGAATCCTATAAACGAGGGGCCAAAGATCTAAGTGCCCAGGTTGCCAAGCTTCACAAGGCCAATCTGGATGCCTGCCTGTTGGTCGCCACACCACCTCCGGGCGCTGCCTTCCTGAAAGAAGCCCACAAACAGGGTTGGAAAGATACCAAAATCATATCCTCTGGTCCCCTCACGGATGAGAAATATATCAATCTGTCAGGTGGTGTCGGCGAAGGAATTTGGGGTCTGTCCCTCTGGCCCGATCCGGTTAATTCCAATGATCCGGCGGTGGTCGAATACCGAGAGATCATGGAGAAATACGGCAAGGATAGAGACAAAACGCCGAACCGGTATAGCCTCTATGGCTATTACTATGCCAAACTCTTTGTGGCAGGACTGCAAAGAGCGGGTCGAAATTTAACCCGTGAAAGCTATATCGCAGCTCTGGAAGGAATAAAAGGCTGGGAAAATGGAATTACGCCTCCGGTAAGTTTTTCAGCCACCGATCATTTAGCTCAAAATTCCGGCTTTATGGTGGAAGTCCAAAAGGGCGTCTTCAGGCCCATCTCCGGATGGATAACATTGAAGAACGGCGTCCTGACACCATTGAAGTAGAAAACTCCCAATCCCGCGTGGCGGGATTGGGAGTTATTCGTTATTTGGAACTTAAATCCGGATCCGGATCGACGCCCAGATACACTCGCCGAACATAGTCATTCTTTATAAGATTCTCTGCTCTATCATGCAGGGCAATGTTGCCTGTTTCCATAACGTATCCATACTGAGCGGTTTGCAGCGCCATATTGGCATTTTGTTCCACCAGCAGGATGGTAACGCCTTCCTTGTTTATCTCTTTGATGATTCGAAATATTTCCTCGACCATCAATGGGGCCAAACCAAGAGACGGCTCATCAAGCAGCATGAGTGTCGGATTGGACATAAGCCCCCGCGCAATTGCCAGCATTTGCTGTTCCCCGCCGCTGAGAGTTCCGGCTTGCTGGCGAATTCTGTCTTTAAGAATTGGAAAAGAGGCATAGATGCGCTCCAGGTTATGCCCGACTTCTTTGCCATCTTTGCGGGTGAAGGCCCCCATTTTCAAGTTTTCCTGAACCGTTAATCCCATGAAAATATCCCGACCCTCCGGTACCTGGCAAATCCCCAGGCGAACGATTCTGTGGGGTGGCGCCTTGTGAATTGCATTTCCCTGGAACAAAATCTGCCCCTTGGCCGATTGAATGAGTCCTGAGATGGTTCGAAGAGCAGTGCTCTTGCCGGCCCCATTGGCACCCAGAATGGCCACAATCGCCCCGGCCGGAACCGCCAAAGTAATTCCTTTGAGGGCCTGAATATTACCATAAAATGACTCAACCGATTGAAGTTCCAACATTTTTTTTTGTTCCAAAAAAATATAATTGATTTTTTATTTAATTCGCTCCATCGAAATTCTGCTGTCTCAAGATCACGTCTTTAGCGTGCCTCGCTTTTTCCTAAACCATACACCCTATGCCCTAAACCTTATACCATTCCTCCCAAGCAACTATATTTATCCACTCTTTACCGTGCGCCGTGCGCCTTGAGCCCTGCGCCTATCAGGTTAAGCATCGAGAATCCAGCTACCAGCATCTAGGCACCTAAATACGCCTCAATCACCTTCGGGTCCTGCTGGATTGCCTGGGGATTGCCTTCGGCTATTTTGACGCCGAATTGCAGCACACATATCCGATCGGAAAGTCCCATAACGAGCCGCATGTCGTGTTCCACCAGCAAAATGGCGATACCTCTTTTGTCTCTGATGGATTTAATTATTTGCATTAGATGTTCTGTTTCCTGGGGGTTCAGACCGCCGGCGGGTTCGTCAAGAAGCAACAGTTTGGGGTTCATGGCCAGCGCACGGGCCATTTCCACCCGTTTTTGAATTCCAAAAGCCAGATCCGCCACTTTGTGATCCCGGTAAGCTTCAAGTTCCAGGAAATCTATAATCTCATCAGCCTGGTGTTTGTTTTGTTTTTCTTCCGTTACAGCTCGTCCGAGGTTTAAGAAATTGGTCAGCACCCCGGTCTTAAAAAAGAAATGGCGTCCGATTAAAATATTTTCCAGCACCGTCATCTCATTGAACAGCTCAATATTTTGAAAGGTTCGGGCGATGCCGCGTTTCGCGATTTGGTGGGGTTTCAGGGAAACCAGATCTTCTCCCTCCAGCAGAACTCTGCCTCTGTCTGGCCGGTAAAGCGCATTGATAATGTTAAATATTGTAGTTTTGCCGGCTCCGTTGGGACCGATAAGCGAAAAGATTTCATTTTTTCGAATTTCAAAGGAACAATCATTAACGGCCTTCAACCCGCCGAAACTAATCGATAATTCTTCTAATTTAAATATGGGGTAGCTATTCTGCATAATTTTAATAAAACCGTATTTTTGTAGACATGAATATATTTCTTTACATCTCCAAGCAATTGCCAATCTTGGAACGGCTCAAGGCGCAAGGCTCAGGGCGCAAGGAGAAGGTTAATCTTCCACAATACAATCTTATCCAATGTTGGTAATAATTACTTTCAGAATTCAGGCAATAAATCGCAGTTGAAAACCGCTCCCACCTGACAACAGGATTCAGTGGGAGTGGCTTTTAGCCACGATTAAAATAGACGGAATACCTTAATTTTAGTCACTTTAGGCATTTTAGTTCATTCTTGTCCGCCAGTTTTTAGGCGGATTAGGCTATACCTTCAAGGTTTAATCAACCCAATATCCTCTTTTCCACCTCATTTTCCATGCTTTTCAAATACATCGTATAGGAGCCGTATTTATCAACCATCAGGTTGTATTCGGGCGTCACAAAGGTTGTCGTATTCACCTGTTCTAAAATTGCCGGACCTGAAATTCTGTTGCCGAATTTAAGTCGCAATCCGTCATATACATCGACATCTTTAGTATGCATTTGCAACGGTAGGAATATTATTCTGTGACTTTTTACGGCCCTGGAGGAATCCGCACCGTCATAGTCTTCCTGCCGGAATGCCGGTTTTTGAGTCTTGCCGATGCAAACCAGCCGGAGGTTTATCAATTCTAGCGCCGTGTTGTCATTTTCCAGCGAATAACCGAAAAGATTATTATGCTGTTGATGAAATCTGCCGGCAATTGCGTCGTACGCCGGCAGTTGCAGTTCTTCGGCTGTGATTTCCAAATTCACCTCATGATACTGATTGACATAACGCAGATCAACGGAAAACCGGTAATTGATTCTGTCCCGGGGGATTCCCTCCGAAAATAGCAGCTTGTCGCCTTCGGATTGCATGTCTCCAAACATATTTCTGACTGTCGCCGGTTCGGTGTCCTTTAGCAAAGCGACAAAGGTACGCACAAAATCATGCTTGAGATCAGACCGTAGCATCCCCGCCGCACAGAAAATTGAAGATTCCCGTGGAATGATCATTAGCGGTATTTCAAGCTCCCGCGCAAACATGCAGGCGTGGTTTGGCCCGGCACCGCCGGCAACCACCAGTGGAAAATCCCTCGGATCGTATCCCTGCTTGATCGACACCTCGCGAATGGCCGCTGCCATGTTCACATTGATCACATTATACATGCCGAGCGCCGCCTCATAAAGATCCAGCTTCAACGGTTTGGCCATGTATTTTTCTACTGCGGTCCGGGCACTGTCCATATTCAAGGGCATACGCCCCCCCGCAAAAAAGTCCTTGTCTAAATACCCCAGCAACAAATCCGCATCGGTACAGGTCGGAAACTCGCCGCCCCTGTCATAGCAAGCCGGTCCCGGATTTGCACCGGCACTTTGCGGCCCCATTTTCAGTAAGCCGCCGTCGTCGATCCAGCCGATACTGCCGCCGCCGGCTCCGATCGTCACCACGTTGAGCATGGGCAGCGCCAGCTTCAGGCGGTTGATTTCACCGGTCGTCGTTACCATGGGCGTACGATCTTTTACCAGACAAGCATCAAAGCTGGTGCCGCCCATGTCCACCGTAATACAATCCTTGTACCCTTGTATGGAAGTATATTCCACGCCGGCCACAGGACCCCCGGCAGGACCCGACAGCAATGTGGTTGCCGCCCTTTCTAGGGCCAGATCAGGTGCTATGACACCGCCGTTGGATTGCATAATCAGCAGGACTCCGCTGTAATTAACTGCCTGGAGTTTCGCTGCCAGGGATCGCAGATATTGTCTTAAGGTGGGTCCGACATAGGAATTCAGAACGGTGGTGCTCACCCGGTCGTAAAATCGAATGGATGGCGAAAGCCGGCTGGAAACCGTCAGGTAGGCATCGGGCATTTTATCGCTTACCATATCGGCCGATTCTTCCTCATGGCAGTTGTTGGCAAACGAATTCATAAAGCAGATGGCAACGGCCTCCACATCCTGCCGGATCATGAAATCCACCGCATCGGCCACATCCTGTCTGATTAACGGCGTTGTCACACTTCCATCATTTGCCAGGCGCTCTTCGATCGGCAGCCTTAGATACCGCTCAATTAAAGGCTTCACATTCTGGAAGCGATTGTTGTATTGCTCCTCCCGGATACCCCGGCGCATCTCAAGACTGTCTCGCAAGCCTTTAGTCGTCAAAAGGGCTGTTTTGGCCCCGCTGTAGGTCAGTACGGCATTGGTTGTGACCGTAGTTCCATGAACAATCACACTGACTTGCTGCAGAAATTCCGGCAGGCTCAGGTCACAGCCGGCAGCCATTTCTTTTAGACCTTCCAGGGTCGCTTCGGAGGGATCATGGGGTGTGGAGAGGACTTTATATATTTTTGAGGAATCGTCTTCGAATGCCAGAAGAAAATCGGTGAATGTCCCGCCGACGTCAATGCCGATTTTATATTTCATAATATAAAGTTGAGCGCTTTAAGGATGAATTCAAACACTGAAAAGACTGAACATCGAACATTGAACTTCCAACGTTGAACATCGAATAATGATGTCACTCCGCTCCACTATTTAAATCCACTTGTTTTCATAGTTCCAGCGTCAACCGTGAATAGATAATTCGTTTTCATTTTTTTCCATTCAAATTTCGATGTTGGACGTTCGATGTTCGATGTTCATCTTTTTTAACCCCTCCTGCTTCAAGCGTAGCGCTCCTCGAATACCGCTTCCAGCGGGATGCTCCTCAATCCGCCGCGGGCGGAGTTCCTCCCACGGAGCTAAGCTCCTTATTCTTCGATAATACACGCGTCACCGTCATCTTGGCCGGGTTCCTGCCCGCACACATCCAGCCCCTGTTTTTCCCTGATCGCCGCCAGAATTCGTTCCGGGGTAATCGGCAGATCTTTGATACGAACACCGACGGCATCATAAATTGCATTGGCAACTGCCGGAGCAGTCGGTACACACCCCGGTTCCCCGATGCCTTTGGCCCCGTACGGCCCTTCTTCTTCATAAGTTTCCAGCACGGGCGCCTCGATCGGTACAACATCTTTGGCGGTTAATATTTTGTAATCCCGGAAATTTGGGTTCATATTTTCACCTTTTTCCGAAATCACCTGTTCGGTCAGGGCATACCCGAGCCCCATCATGACGCCGCCGTATACCTGCCCCTCAAGCAACATGGGATTAATCGCTTTTCCGACGTCGTGGGCCGCCACATATTTTAGAATTTGAACTTTGCCGGTGTCCTGATCCACTTTGACCCTCACCCCGTGGGAGCCGAAAGTGTAAGCCATGGACGTGTTGCCCTTGAAGTCTTTGCCCATATTCTCATTGGCGGGATCATAGAAATGCTCGGCCATTAACATCTGGCCGCCATGGCTGAAATGAGCTTTTCTGAGAAGTTTGCCGATCGCGACGCGGTGCTCGGCGTTCTCCTGGTCGATGATACATTGCTCATTCAGAATCAGCCTTTCCAGGGGAACATCAAGCTGCTTGGCGCCCATCTCAAGCAGGCGGGCTTTTATTTTTTTGGCTGCACCGAGCGCAGCGTTTCCGGCGATAAATGTTGTTCGGCTGGCATGGGCCCCGACATCCCAGGGACAGATGTCCGTGTCTGAGTGAACGACATGAATATCGTCGACCATCAGACCGAGTTCTTCGGCCACTATCTGGGCGACCACCGTGTCCGCGCCTTGCCCCATATCGGTGGCACCGGTAAAAACGTCGACTTTGCCGTAATCATTCATTTTGATAATGGTCCCGCATCCGTCCGACTTGTAAACCCTGGCACCGCCACCGACATGGATCAGCGAAGCCATACCGACCCCTTCGCCCTCCTTGTTCTCGGCATTCCAGTCGAGGGTTTCTTTGACTGAATCCATGCATTCTTCAAGGCCGCAGGTGGTAATACGCAGATCCTGGGGGGAAACATCACCGGATTGGTTGGCGTTGATCCGACGAAATTCAATCGGGTCAACACCTGCTTTTTCCGCCAGCATATCCATTGTGCACTCTATGGCAAACGTTGCCTGGGGATTGCCGTAGCCCCGCATGGCCTGGGCATAGGTGTTGTTCGTGTAAACACATTTGGCTTCGTAGCGGACATTATCCACCCGATAGAGGGTCGTAATCGGCATCATCATGACCGATGGGGTTGTAGCGCCCCACGAGGTATAGGCGCCGTTATCCAGGATCATGGAGAGATCTCTGAAAAGCAGTTTGCCATTCTCATCGCAGCCCTGTGATATGTATGTAATCGTGGGTTGCCGGGTCGAGGTGGCGATGAACTCTTCCTGGCGGTTAAATTCGATTTTCACCGGTCGGCGAGTGTGAAATGCCAGCAGGATGGCAATATATTCATAGGCATAGGTGTCTAATTTACTGCCAAATCCGCCACCGATGCAGGGTTTGACCACCCGCACCCGCTTGTCCTTGAGCCCCATCGCTTTGAGCGCCTCCAAGAAATCCTTTTGGGCCAGGGACGGAATCTGGGTGTTGGTATGAATCGTCAGATTGTTGCTTGGATCAAACTCGGCGATAGCACCACTGGCGCCCATACAACAGTGCGTAACCCAGGTCGTGCTGAAACGATCTTCAACCACATAAGCCGCCTGCTGCCGGGCCGCATCCACATCACCATAGTGCAATTTCCACGGCATTCTGAGCACATTGGTCTTGTGCGCCTCGTGCACCATGGGAGCGCTTTTCTGCATGGCTTCCTCGGGATCGAAAACACCGGGCAGGGGTTGATAAATCACCTCGATCAGGCTTAAGGCTTCTTCGGCTATATCGGGATCGACTGCGGCCACGGCGGCGATTTCATCCCGGTAGGAACGGACCTTGCCGGCCTTCAGCGGTCGGTTGTCTTTGTATACGCCCATTTTTATTTCCGGACAATCTTCCCCGGTGAGAACCGCCCGGACCCCCGGCAGCGCCCGGGCTTTGGAGGTATCTATTTTGGCGATCCGGGCATGCGGAAACTTGCTGTACAGAATTTTGCCGTACAGCATTCCCGGCAATTTTAAATCCTGGATATATTGCGCTCGACCCGTTGCCTTATCAACAGCGTCTATTTTAGGAACTCTTTTCCCGACTGAACACAATTTTTGCATCGGTATTTCTCCTTTGGCGATACAACTTAATATTGAAAATTGAAGATTGAAGATTGAATATTTGTGGAAGTCGCTACGCTCCGTCAATTATTGACAGATCTTTTTGAAATCGAACTGCCGGAGGCAGACCTAAAATATTCAATATTCAATCTTCATTCTTCAATCATCTAACGGCCCGTCATGACCATCCCAGGCTGCCACGGGTGCTTGTTCTTCCTCCTGGTAGAATCCGCTGACAGACTTAATCGAGTCTATTATCTGGACGTAACCGGTACATCGACAGATATTCCCGGCAATGCCGTGCTTGATTTCATCTTCGTTGGCATTGGGATTCTCGTCCAGCAAGGCTTTGGCAGATAATATCATTCCCGGAGTACAAAAACCGCATTGGATGCCGCCTTTTTCTACAAATGCCTGCTGGACCGGGTGCAGGGTTCCATCGTCTGCCGCCAGGCCTTCGATCGTCACCAAATCCTTGCCGTCAATTTCAGCCGCCAGATAAAGACATGAATTGACAGCTGCTCCATTGATGATCACCGTACAGGCACCGCATTCCCCGCCGCCACAGCCTTCCTTGGTGCCGTTGTATCCAAGTTCTTCGCGGATCAGATGCAACAGGGTCCAATGGTCCTCAATCGTGATTGCCAACTTATTGCCGTTAAAGGTAAAAGATATTTCCTTTGCCATCCGTAAAACCTCCCATATTAGAAGTCGGAATTCTATTTGGCTCTTTCAAATGCCTTGATTCCCATGCGCTTGACCAGCACCCCGACCATCTCGCGCCGGTACCAGGCAACACCCCGGATGCTGTCTCTGACCTTTGATTCTTCGGCCGCAATTTTGCCGGCTTCGAGCAGGGAGCTTTCAGTGATGGCTTTGCCGGCAAGGTATTTTTCCGCCTGAATACATCTAAGGGGCGTAGGTGCCGCGACCCCCAGGCATATGCGGACTTTAGCGCAGGTTGCCATGTCTTCTTCCAGGCTGAGCAGAACTCCGGCACCGAGCATGGGAAGTTCCATCGCCGACCGCCGACCGTGTTTGACATAAGCGCCGCCGGTGCGGGCGTCCAGCGGCGGAATAACAAGCTTCGTGAGTATCTCGCCTCGGTCCAAATCACATTGTCCCGGTCCTAAAAAAAACCGGCGAAGTTCTGCCTTACGCTGGCCTTTGGTTCCGTATATATGGGCTTTGGCGTCCAACGTGATTAACGGAATGGCCCCATCCGCCGAAGGTACGGCATTGACCAGATTCCCCCCGATGGTGGCAACATTTCGGATCTGCACCGAACCGATATTGCTGACCGCGTCATGGAGAATTGGAAAATTTTGCCGGACTGTTGATGTTTTTTCGATGCTGCGGTGAGTGGTAAATGCACCGATGGAAAGCTCCCCGCTTTCGTGGTTGAGCAAGGGGCGTTCCTGATCCAGGATGTGCTTGAGGGAGATTAAATAATCCGGCTTCATTTTGCCTTCCTTAATCTTCACCAGCACATCCGTACCGCCGGCTATGTATTTGGCCTTTTCGCCATAAGATTCATGTAGTGAAACGGCCTCATCAAGTGTTTTCGGAACGAGGTAGGTGAATTTTCTCATGAAAAACCCCTCTTGAAATGAATAATGACTATTGACTATTGAATAATTATGGAGGTCGCTGCGCTCCATCGTTTAGCTCGTTATCCGTCGACGCGCAACCCGTATCTCGCAACGCGTAACTCGTCTTACGTTATCTTGAGAACAACTGCCGCCGCCGTATCTCCGGCAGCACAGCCGGCAAACAGCATATAGCCGCCGCCGGCCATGACGACTTCTTCGATGCCCTCGATGATCAGGCGTCCGCCGGTGGGTCCCTGGGGGTGGCCGAATATTAAGGAGCAACCATAGTTGTTCATGCCATTGACGTCTAGACCCAATTTATCGGCCAGATATATATCATTGGCGGCAAACGGATTATGCGTTTTAACGGCCTTGACATCGCCGGCTTTGATACCGGCATTGTCCAGCGCCATTTTGGCGGCAGGATACACGGCCGCTGCCATAAAGGCCGGTTTGGTGCGTGCATATCCGTATGAAATCACCTGAATCTCGACATCCGGATCGGCTGACAGTTCTCTGGCTTTTTCGCGTGTAGCGACGGTGATGGCACAGTGGCCGTCAGCCGGATGGGTTTGGGCACCGAAAGTGTGGACCCCGTTGGGCAGCACCGGTTTGAGATTTGCCAGGCCCTCGGCCGTGGTTTCCATGACCCCTTCATCGGCATCAAAAATAATTGTTTTTTTCTTGGATACCCTGAGCTTTACGGGATACATGTAGCGTTTTTGAAACGCACGATCATCAGCCAGAGCATCTTTGTATTGCTCGTAGCGTCTCAAGGTCATGGCATCGCACTGCTCGCGGGTAATGCCGGCCTCTTCGGAAACATTTTCAGCCGTTTTGATCATGGCCGCACCGGCCCAGGGGTCCCGGGCAAAGTTATCCATCAGCCAGTCTTCGGAAATCACCTGGGCTCCGGGACCGTTAGGGTTTGGCCAAATTGCATGGGGACCATTGGAACACCTGTCGGTCATCAGGCAAATAGGTGTTTCGTATAATCCGGTTTCCACGCCCATGCTGGCCTGATAGACGGCAATGGTCGAGGTTGAACAGGCCTGGCTGACCAGAAGCCCGGGTATACCGGCAGCGCCCATCATGGCGGCCGCCCAGGGCCCGCCGTAAAAGCCGTGAAGCTGATGAACCGTGATTCCCAGAAAAAGATAATCAAATACCTTGGGATCCCAGTTTTTCTCCTCCAGCCATCTTTTGGCAGTTTCCGCGGCCAGCGCAATTGAGTTCTCATTGGCCATGCTCCCCTGCCAGCGTGAAAATGGTGAACTGTAATAACCCTTGTACGGAATATACGCTTTCGTCAACATTGCAATGTCCTCCTAATAATTTTCGTTATCAATTAAAAGTTAGCAGCCCTATAGCAACTATTGCTGTAAATATCGAAGCTATTCTTTTCCCCACACAAACACGAAAATTAGTATAAAAATATCTTTTGGGTTTTCGTGTTTTCGTACTTTCCTGATTTCGTGATTGTCTTTTTTAGTTCCGACTTCCGCATTCCGACTTCCCACTTCCACTAGGGTCTGCTATCGAAAAACCGTTTCGACTTCCTCTCCGATCTTGGCAAAGAGCAGTAATCCAGCACGTCCACTTCACAACTAACCATAATTTTCTTTTTAATTTCAGTTTGCACCGTGGTTGCGAGGTCGGGTTTGCGGGCCGGATTAAAATTTTCACAACACTCCAGCCGGATGGTCATATAATCTTTGCCGTCATCTCCTCTTGCCAGATGAACCTGGTATTCACAACCGGCATTTGGAATCGTTGACAATATTTCGTCGATTTGACCCGGGTAGATATTTACCGCCCGGAAGGTCATCATATCATCCGAACGCCCCAGCAGGCGGTCGTGCAAAGGCAGGATATTACCGCAGGAACACGGATGCGCAATCGTGCGTGTCAAATCCCTCGTCCGATAGCGGATCAGCGGAGAAGCTTCCTTGCACAGCGTGGTGAGCACCATCTCTCCGACCTCGCCGGCCGGAACCGGTTCAAGCGTCTCCGGATCCAGAATTTCCAGGATGTAAAAATCCCCCCAGTAATGGATTCCTTCGTGTTTTTCACAATCCAGCCCTGTCCCGGGTCCGTAAAGTTCCGTCATGCCGGGAATGTCAAACATATCCTCCAGCCCCAGAAGTTCCTGGATTCGCTGACGCATGGCATCACTGCTTCTTTCGGAACCGAAGATCATCTTTTTAAGGTTAATTTGCGGCTTGAGATTCCTGCGATTAATCTCTTCCGCCATCAGAAGGCCCATGGAAGCCGTGCAGCACATCACGGTCGATTGAAGATCCACCAGAAACTGACATTGCATGTCTATGTTGCCGGGGCCAATCGGCAGGGCCATGGCACCGAATTTCTCACAGCCCAGCTGAAAGCCCACTCCGGCGGTCCAAACACCGTAACCGACCGCTATTTGCACCTTGTCTTCGGTGCTGAGCCCTGCCATCTCGTAACATCTTGCAAAAAAATGAATCCAGTCGTCAATGTCTTTTTGGGTGTAGCTCAAAATCTTGCGCTTACCGGTAGTGCCCGATGAAGCATGAATCCGAACCACCTGTGATTCGGGAACCGACAAAAGGGGAAAAGGGTACCCATCCCGCAGATCGTCGGCCGAGGTAAAGGGCAGTTTTCTGATATCATCCAGGTTTTGGATGTCTTGCGGCCGTACGCCACCCGCTTTCAGACGCCTGCGGTAAAATTCAGATCCCTCGTATACGTGCTTGATCGTCCATTGAAGTCCCTTCAACTGATGAGCGTGTAACTCATCGAGATTTCTAAAAGACGGCATAAACGTTTTTGGCATTGTTGGATTCCCTTAAAATTTATGATCAGTGAATAAATTGAACGTCCAACATCGAACGTCCAACGCTGAACATCCAATGTTGTTGGCGCTTCGCATTGTCGATTTTATTTAAAACAAACAACAAAAGATCAATTATCGAATCCACGACGGCTGGAAAGGGAAAGAAGGTATAGGGCACCTCACTTAGCGCAGTCGCTATTGACGTAAATTGCTCATTTTTTATAATATGACAGCATTCCTTATTCGACGTTCGATGTTGGACGTTCGATGTTCCTTTTCTCTTATTCGATTTTAATAGCTGCTCACGAGGCTAAACACCTTAGACCTGATTAAACTTCAAATCACCCTGCTCCATGTTCCATGCCCTCTGCGCTCCGCCCTTTCCTCGCAACCCGCACCTCGTAACATGCAACCCGCAACACGTCTATCCCCTTTCGCCTCGAACTTTCGCAGTTGCTGCCATATCCACTTTCAAACTTGCAGCATCAATCACAACCCCATAACCTTCTGTTGCCTGCTCAAGGCTCACATATCCATTGCGCACATCGGCTTCAACCGCTTCCGGATCCCGCTGCAGCGGATCACCATACCCGCCGCCACCGGCACTCTGGAACTGAATCACATCACCGTTGCGGCACAGAGTCAAACCGCTGGGGTCCCCGGATTGTCCGTTGACTAGAAACTGTGCGATCGCACCCGGATCAGCACCGAACAGTCCGCGGGGGGCATATTTGTAGCGCCCGGCCTGGACCGCAATCGATGTAGGCCCTTCAGGTGCGTATTCGTCGGCAGGAACGCGAAGCGCCATTTTACGGCCCAAACCACCCCGCATTTTTCCGGGTCCGCCGGAATCGCAGATCAGGCTGCGTTCTTCCACAATCAACGGCGTGTCACTTTCAAAAATTTCCACCGGCGTATTGGCGCCGTTGGCCGGAAAAATAGCACAGTGGTGACCGTCCCTGCGACTGCCGGCTCCCAAACCGCCCCCCCGAATAATCATGGTCAACCAGGGATTTCCATTGTATCGCTTACCATAGAAAATATTGGTTTGAGCCGGCGTACCGCCGCTTTCTGCTATAATATTGTGCGGGGTCGCATCGGCCAGGGCCTTGAATACCATTTCGGTCATAAAATGTCCGATTTGCATACGGGCTGCAACGGCTGCCGGAAACTGGCAGTTGACCACCGACCCTTCGGGGGCGGTCATCTTTACCGGTCGAATGGCGCCTTCATTAATTGGAATATCGGGGTCAAAAGCGCTTTTGACCGCCATAAAAACATAGGCGTAAGTAAAATTATAGACCACGTTGCCGCCCCAATCCACCTGGGACGATGTGCCGTCAAAATCAACGCAGAGGTCACTGTCTTTAACTTCGACGGTCAGTTTGATACTGATATCTTGGCGTTGGCCGGCGCCTTCGATGATGCCTTGAAAGGGATAGACGCCATCCGGTATCCCGCGGATAGCTTGGCGCATGCTTTTTTCGGTACGGTCAATGATCTCGTCGGCCAGATCATCCAGTGTATCCAGGCCTTCATCCTCCAGCATTTCGATGACCTTCCGGGCACACACATGATTGGCAGCCACCTGGGAGCGTATGTCCCCGGTGACCTCTTCCGGAGTTCTCACGTTCCAGCGGATCAACTCCAGAACACCTTCATTGAGATCCCCGGCATCGTATAATTTTAAGGGTGGAATAAAAATGCCCTCTTCATAGACCTGACGATTGTCTGATGCAACCCGGCCGCCGATGTCGGAATGGTGAAACACGCAGGCGGTAAAAGCCACCGGCCGCTCCCTGTAAAAAATAGGGCTCATGACACAAACATCGTTCAGGTGACCGGCCAGCAGCCACGGATCGTTAACGATATAGACATCTCCGGGGTGATACTCGTTCAGCGAAATCGAATTGACCATTTTCTTGACGCCCAGGGCCATCGCACCAGCCTGCCCCGGTGTGCAGAATGTTCCCTGGACCAATTCCTGACCGCGGCTGTCGGTGAACATACAGGTATAATCATGGGCGTCCCGCAACAGGCTGGAAAACGCAGTTCGGGCCACGGACGCATCGGCCTCATCGACAATCGAAATCAGCCGCCGCCACAAAATTTCCAGGGTTATCGGATCAAAACTGGATTGCGGATTTGACTGATCGTTTGTTACTCCGTTCCGAGTTCCACCATTATCAGCCATATCGGTTGTTCCTCCTAAATTATTTTTAATTGACAATTATTGCCAAATTTAAGGTTTTTTTAATACTAATTTAAATATCGTCCTTTAAATTTAAATTAATCCACACAAACCCAAACTCATCCACCCTGGCTTTGGCATCTTCGCCGATAACGATGGTCGATTCCCTTTCTTCAATGATGGCGGGTCCATCTATTGCGGCTCCCGGAAAAAGCTTAAATCGATCATATACCGTAAAGGGGATATATTCCTTGCGGATTAATGAAAACGCCGGCCGCTCTCCCTTGATGCAATCAACCAGTTGCCCATCGGCTTGCCGGAGGGGTGGTATGCGAAATTCACGCTGGGGCAGACTGGCGCGAACTTTAAAGGTTACAAATTCGACCGCTGTATCCGGATAGGTTCGCCCGTACAATTTTTTATATGCTTTATCGAAGAGCTCCCGAATCTGTGGCTTTTCCCATTGGATGAAGGGCTTGGGTTCGATGGATAGGTCGGTCTCCGCACCCTGCCCGACAAAGCGCATCATCAAGGTGCGCTCATATATGATATCCTCATCTTTGCCGGCCTGTTGCAGAATGGCGGTTCCCTCATTTTCAAGCTCACTAAATAGTCGTTCGATCTCATTAAAATCGGCGCCATCCAGGGCAACTCTATGGCTGCGGGTCAGATCAAAGGCCACCGGTGCCGTAAAAAAACCAAGCGCGGACCCCACCCCGGCCAGGGGGGGGACCAAAATGCGCGGCGCACGGATCTTCCTGGCCAGGCCGTAGGCATGAACCGGCCCCGCGCCGCCAAAGGCGGATATGGTTACAATGTTCGGATTACCGCCTTTTTCGGCGATATGGGTTTTAGCCGCGGCCGCCATGGTTTCGTTGATCAGATCATAAATACCAAATGCTGCCTCCACGGGTGATGTACCAAGGGGCCGGGCGACCTTATCTGCGATGGCTTTCTCGGAAGCTGACTTGTTCAGGGGCATTGTACCACCCAGAAAATAATCGGGATCCAGGTAGCCCAATACAAGATCCGCATCGGTCACCGTGGGGTTTTTACCGCCGCGACCATAGCAAGCCGGCCCGGGATCGGCACCGGCACTTTCCGGCCCCACCTGCAACAAACCCATTTTGCTCATCTTGGCAATGCTGCCGCCACCGGCCCCGATTTCCATTAAATCAACCACCGGGACCTGTATCGGCAGGCCACTGCCCTTTTTAAAGCGCTGTACGCGCCCGACCTCAAAGGTGGAAACCAGTCCGGCCTGGCCTTTTTGAATCAGGCAGGATTTCGCTGTGGTTCCCCCCATATCAAAACAAAACATGTCTTTAATCTCAAACATCCGGCCGTAGTGCTGGGAAGCAATAACGGCCGCGGTGGGCCCGGACTCGATGATTCTGACTGGAAACTGACGGGCGGTTTCAACCGAAGTAATGCCGCCGCTGGAAAGCATGATAAACAGCTTCCCTTTAAATCCAAGTGATTCCAGGCGCGAAGAAAGTTTGGCCAGGTATTTGGCCGTAATGGGCTTGACGTAGGCATTGGTCGCGGTTGTGCAGGTTCTTTCATATTCGCGTATCTGGGGCAAGACTTCAAAGGAGGTGGATAAAGAAAGCTCGGGCGCCGCTTGATGGACAATAGCTTTGATCATCTTCTCGTGAACCGGATTTTCATAAGAGTTAATCAGACAAACCGCCAAAGATTCAATCCCTATATCCAGCAATTCGGACAGCACCTTTTGCACTTCCGGCCCATCCAATTCCGAGATCACCCGCCCGTCGCTGGTTATGCGTTCGGCCACCTCATGCCGCAGTGATCGGGGTACCAGGGGCAGCGGATACTCGGCGAAAATGTCATAGGCATCGTATCGAAGCTCCCGACCGAGTTCCAGCACATCCCGAAACCCCCTGGTCGTAATCAAACCTGTTTTAGCACCTTTTCTTTCAATGATGGCGTTAATCACCAGGGTCGTACCATGAATGATTTCATCGATCTCCGGCATAAAACCGGGTGTGCGCTCCAGCATCTCACGGATGCCCGCCTCCACCGCGTCCGACGGGTCGCCCGGTGTCGTCAAGCATTTATTAATCTGGAATTCCCCGGTACCGTCGTTTACCAGAACAAAATCCGTAAACGTCCCGCCGATGTCACAACCCAATCTGTATCTGCCATCACTCACGAACTTCTCCTTTTTAGCATTCCCGGCGCACCGGCTTGAAGTCAATCTCATACAGAATGCGGAAGTCGGAATGCGGAAGTCGGAAAATGGATAAAGTCGGAATTTAATTTGGATTTTTTTCCGATTGTAGTAAAAATTGCGACCAACTCATCCGCTTCTACAAGCAATTCTTCTAGCAATGCGCCCTTCTCTATTCCTGAATCCTCTAATAGTTCCAACCAGTAAAGTGATTCATCAGCCTCTTGCTCGACGATGCCGATTTTTGCTCTAAATTCTGCCTTTGACCTGGACCGATTAGATTCCCTATAATTTGCGCCAACTGATGTCCCTGCCTTTAGTAATTGTCTCCCGATAATATCTGCTTCCCGTGTACGAGGAAGCGACGCCACTAATCGAATAATCTTAAGCGCAAACTGTTTGGTTCTCTCTTTAAGATCTTTATCCTTAGGGTTCACGAAGAAATAAATTCACAATTTTAGGTGTTGAGGCGCCCGTCTGGCAAGGCGCGAAAGCATAGGAATATCGAGATATTCCGGGCTTTCGCAACGCAGCCAGACGGGATGCATCGGCGTATAAAATGTGAAGTTATTTTTGAGTGAGCCCTTAGTCACTTACCCATCCAGCATTTCGACCTCAATATTCCCACTTCCGCATTCCACTTTCCCACTTCTTTTCTATTTCGACTTCCGCATTCCGCCTTCCCACTTCCTTTCTATTCCGACTTCCGCATTCCAACTTCCCACTTCAAAAGAGGCTCGGTTCTTCCCACTCACCAAAAAGATTCCGGAATACACCGGCCATCTCACCCACGGTTGCATAGGCCCTGCAGCATTCCACCAGCAACGGCATGACATTTTTGCCGGCACGGGTTCCCTGTTCCAGTTCCTGCAGGGTTCGGGTAACCTCGCGATTGTCACGGGTCCGCCGTAGCTCTTTGAGACTTTCAATTTGCTGGTCAACCCATGATTCATCGTATTCATGCAGATCGACATCAGTTGGGTCTTCAGTTTCATCGGCGTATTTGTTGACGCCGACCTTAATGTATTCCCCATTCTGAATTCCTTTTTCATACTCATAGGCCTGCCGGGCGACTTTGCGTTGAATGAAACCGGTGGATACCGCGTGCACCATTCCTCCGATCTCCTGGATCTGTTTCATTTCATCAAGAATTTTCGCTTCCATTTGCTTGGTCAGCGTCTCGATGAAATAAGAACCGGCCAGCGGGTCCACGGTGTCACGCAAACCGACTTCATCCATCAGAATTTCGAGCGTGCGCAGTGACAGCAACGCTGCACGCGGCGTGGGGATGGTATAGGCTTCGTCAAATGAGCACAGAGCCGTGGTCTGGGCCCCGCTCAGGGCGGCACCCAGGGCATAGAAGGCACCGCGCATGATGTTGTTTTCAGGCTGTTCCTTGGTGAGGCCACTGCCGCCGCCGCCGAAAAGACCTCTTAAGAATAATTTTTTCTTGTCCTGCACGCCATAATCTTCCCGCAGCATCCTGGCCCATAGTTTGCGGGCGGCCCTGAATTTGGCGATTTGTTCCCACAGGTTGCCGAATACATTCAGGTTGAATGAAAAGCGTCCGACAAACTCCTCGGCCTGCATGCCCCGCGCGATTACGTTGTCCATATAAGCCTTGGCAATTTCAAAGGCACAGGCTATTTCCTGGGCTGGCGTCGCACCCGATTCTCGTATGTGATATCCGCAGATACTGACCGGATTACAGCGCGGCATTTCCTTGACGGAATATTCTATGCTGTCGCCCACCAGACGAACTGCCTCTTCCACGGGGTAAATCCAGGCCCCGCGTCCGATCATTTCTTTGAGAATATCATTTTGGGGCGTGGCACTGATTTTTTCTTTAGGATACCCAAATTTCTCGGCCATGGCCTGATACATGGCCAACATGATGGATGCAACCGCATTGATGGTTAGCCCGGAACCAATCCGATCCAGTGGGATGCCCTCAAAAGCGGTCTCGAAATCACGCAGCGAATCTATGGCCATTCCGACGCGTCCAACTTCTCCCAGCGCTTTGGGATCATCGGAATCATAGCCCATCTGGGTCGGCAGATCAAAAGCCACATTCAACCCGGTTTGCCCGTGGGAGATCATCAGCTTGAAGCGCTTGTTGCTTTCCTGGGGTGTACCGAAGCCAGTGTACTGACGGGTGGTCCAGGCTCTGGAACGATAACCCTGGGGATGTAAACTACGGGTGAAGGGATACTGTCCGGGATCACCAAGATCCTGCTCGTAATCGAATCCAACTTCATCCAGGTCTTGCGGTGTATAGGCCGGTTTTACACGGATGCCGGATTGATAAATCACTTCATCAATAGCATCTTTTTCATTTTTAACATATTTTGCGACACCCATGATATACCTCAAAACTTTTTATGTTGTATTATATTGTATTTTTTTTCAAATCGCAGACAATGATAAAATTAGAGCTCGTGAGTTGTTAGGTTGATAAGCTCTTAAGTGTCAAAAATGAATAAATCGTTTTAAACCTAACAGTTGATGGCTTGCGGGCTTACGAGCTTACCAACTCTTGATCTTACAAGCTCACGGCTCAAGAACTTAAGAACTGACGAGCTTAGGAGCTAAATTCCAATTTCTTTTATTCCCGCAATGATTTCATCAAAGTGGGTGCCGCCGGGAAACACCCCTTTTATACCAAGCTCATTAAGTTTCGCAATGTCCTGTTTGGGGATGACACCTCCGACAGCCACCGGAATATCTTCAATTCCCTGGTCTTCCATCAATTTCAACAGGGTTTTGCAAATGGGAAGATGTGCACCGGACATGATACTCAAACCGATAACATCGACTGCCTCCTGCACAGCCATCCTGACGATTTCTTCGATAGTTTGATGGAGTCCGGTGTATAAGACCTCCATTCCGGCGTCTCGCAGGGCCAGAGCGATAATTTTGGCCCCGCGGTCATGTCCATCCAATCCCGGTTTACCGATAAGAATTTTGATATTCTTTGCTGTCATTTGCCAAACTCCTTCAGGACTGCATCCCGCCCTCTCAATATGTGTTCTCTGACCAGGCTTTCGACTTTTTCCGCATCACGTTTGCGCATTGACTTAAGCATCTGTATGTGGTCTTCATTACTGATGATGGCGAATTTGTCGTTTCTTAATATCATTTGTCTAAATCGAAAAATCTGATCTCTGAGCCCATTGATCATGTGAATCAACCTGGGGCTTTTGCTGAGATCATAGAGCAATTCGTGAAACTCCGTATTGATCTCCGGTAAGGCTTCCATTTGTTTTTCAACCAGGGCATGCTTGTATTCCTCAATTTTTTTTTCAAGCGCTTTAAGTTCTTTGGGTTTATGCTTTAGCGTTGCCAATCTGGCGGCATATCCTTCCAGAACACTTCGAATGCCGAAAGTCTCTTCGATGTCACCCCGATTCAATCCCAGAACGGTAAATCCCCCCCGCGGCTGCCGCTCTATGAGTCTTTCACGCTCCAGTTTGTGGATCGCCTCTCTAACCGGCGTACGACTGATTCCCAGCATCCCGGCAATGTGGCTTTCAACCAGCCACTCACCCGGAGCAATTTTGCCTCTGATTATCGCCTGTTTCAGGTTGTCGAAAACATGCTGCCCGAGAGGTTTGCGCTCCTGCAATGCCTGCAGCGGCCCGGGGTCAAACCCTTTTAATTCAGCCTTTTTCCTCATTACCCTTCCTTGTCCGGCAAAGCCGGAATTGACTATTGAATATTGTAAATTGAATAATTGTGGAAGTCGCTTCGCTCTATCGTTTTTATAGTGGTCTTTTTTATAATTGATCCGCCGGAGGCGGACCATAAATATTCAATCTGCAATCTTCATTTTTCAATTAATGGTCTAAATGATTCCTTTCTCCTTGAGCCGGGCAAGCTCGTCGCCAGTATAACCGAGCGTTCCGCCGTAAATTTGCTGGTTGTTCTCTCCGAAACGGGGCGGAAATGATAACTGCTGTTGCGCCGCGGTTAGAAACGGGGTCATATTCGGCGGCGGTGCCAGGGTAATGCGGGTGCCGGAGACCGGATCCCGGGCATACAATAGTCTTTTTGCAACCAGTGGATCAGAGACCACTTCGGCGACCGTATTGATTTTGCTGATTGGAACCGTAATGGAAGTAAATAATTCGATCAGTTCTTCGGTAGTATAATTGCGGGTTATTTCATTAATGGCGGCGTTTAGATCCCTGACATTCCCGATCCGGCCGGCATTTTTCTCAAATTCTGGTTTATCCAGTGCTTTAAACATCTCCTGGGAGATCATGGTTTTCCACTGGCGATCGTTTCCGACCGCAAGATATACATAACCATTGCTGGTTTGATATACGGAAACCGGACAGAAAAACTCGTGGGTGTTACCGCGCCGGGTAATGGTTTTAGCGAAGCTGTCAGTCAATGTAATGGGCACGGTAAGCCAGGATACGGTAGATTCGAACATGGCCATGTCAATCCGGCTTCCTTCACCGGTTGCCTGGCGCTTGAAAAGCGCTTTCATCACCAGTCCGTAGGCATGTTCGCTGGTTCCCATATCCGGCAGGGGTATTCCCAGAACCTGCGGATCTCCGTCCCCTTCGCCGGTCAATTCCATTAAACCCGATCGGGCCTGTAATATGGGATCGTAAGCTGCCTCATTGCTGTCAGGCCCAAACCCGGTAACACCCAGCCAGATTATGTCCGATCTCAATGATTTTAGTGTATCATAATCGATGCCCAATTTTTCATAATTCCTGGGCAGCTGATTGGTGGCAAATATATCCACTTTCAACTCCCGGATAAGCGTGTGGAAAATTTTTTGCCCTTCTTCCTCGGCCAGATTCAGGGTCAGGTCTTTTTTGCCGGCATTGATGCACAAATAATAAGCGTTCATACGCTCTTCTGACAGAACATTCTCCCCGATCATGCGGTTGGGATCGCCATAAACCGGATGCTCCAACCGAATTACATTCATGCCGTCCTGGGCCAGTCGATAGGTCAAATAGGGTAAGACGGTGGCCTGTTCAAGGGATAAAATTGTAAAATTTTCAAATAATTCCATTTAGTTGCTCCATTAATCAGATGAGTTCGGATATTTTAAATGATTGAAAATTGATTGGATGGGTGGTTTAAAAAATGAGTTATTCCCCTATCCGGGTATAAACGATTTGTTGAATCGCTGAACAGTTAGAACAACGAATACTGTATACGGTATACAAAGTACAAATGTCAAGAATTGTTTTCCCGAATCCGCCTTAGCGAGATTAACAGAAATTACACCAGCTAATATAACTTATAAACCTCCAGATAAACACCGCTTCTTGACAAACCTCTATTTGTGTAATCAATTTGGTCTTATGCTTTACGAACTCGAAATAAAAAATATCAAGCTGAAATTAATGAGCTAACCGCACTCATTAAAGATCAAAGAGCGGTAATAATTGGCCCGATCCGGCAAGAGATTCTCTCAGGTTATAGTGATCTTAAAAAATTTCACGATCTCAAAGAAAAACTGTCTTATTTTGATAACACATCTATATTGGACACAGATTATGAGTTGGCGGCTGAACTTTGTAACAAGTGCCGAAAAAGGGGGATTCAAGGATCTCAGATTGATCTTTTAATATGCGCTGTTGCGAAGCGATTAGACGTCCCAATCTTTACCACTGATAAAGATTTCGCTCATTACGAAAGTATTGAATCGATTAAACTACATCAAATATAAACACAGGACAGAAGACGGAGGTCAGAAGACAGAGTTTCGAATTCGGAAAGTGGAATGCGGCCTGCGACGAACTGAGTCGAATCGAATGCGGAATGCGGGAAGACCGCCATCTTTATTCCCGTTTCTTTAAATAGCGACCGACCGGAATCAACAATAAAAAGCCGATAAAAGCAAATATCATAGCGGCAATGATCGCCGTGTTATAGTTTCCGGTTTTATCGATCAAATAGCCGGCCAGTGTCGGGCCCAGCAATCCACCGATTCCCGCAGCCGTATAGGTCGCTCCCAAAATGGTACCCAGGCCGTTGAGACCGAATATTTCTGCCGTTACCGCCGGCGAAAGAACAATAAAACCGCCATAACCACCACCCAGCAATACCGCATATACGATCATCTGGGTGAAGGAATGAGATGAGAACAGCCAAATCAGAAAACTAGCAGCAACGATCAAAAAGGTCGACTGATAAAGACGCATCCGGCTGATTTTGTCTCCCAAGGCACCAAATCCAAGGCGACCACCGATACTGGTACCTCCGATAATACCAATAAGGGAGGCGGCAGCGACCTCATCGACACCTTGGGCTCTGGCGTAGGATACCAGAAATACAAAGGGAACAAAAAGTGCCAGTGTGATGAAAAATCCGGCAAAATACATGTACCCGAAGACAGGCAATTTCACCAATTCTCTCAGGTGCATTCCCGACTTTTGCCCGGCCGGCACCGGCGATCGCGGTGTTAAATAACCGCACAAAATTAACCCGACAACACTACAGACTCCAAATATGACATAAGTCTGACGCCACCCGAAATGGGTGATTAAGGCGGCGGCAAGCGGGGCGACTACCAGTGTTCCGAGGCCGACGCCCGTGACGGCAACCCCCAGGGCTGCAGCCCGGCGCTTTTCAAACCATGCGCCAACGACCGCCAGCATCGGCACATAGCCACAGGCAACGCCGACGCCGACTCCTAATCCATAGGTAATATAGCCCACCCATAAGCAGTTGACCAGCGAGGTTAAATAAAGGCCGCACCCCATGGTCAGGCCGCCGAAAACAAGGACCGGCTTAGGCCCAAAACGATCGGCGGCCATGCCGCTGAAAATACCTCCGGTAAAAAAAATGAATGCGGTAATCGAAAATATGGCTGAAGTCGCACTACTGCTGGTGTCGAATTCTAAAGACATGGGGTCAAAAAATGCACCGAAACTATAAACCACGCCGAAGCAGATAAACATCGAAACAAAAGCACAGGCAACCGCCACCCACCCCTTCATTGAGTCACGTTCATCCGTTGAGTCGTCTATTAGGGAATTATTTGCTCCAGTCATAGAATCTCCGTGATCCGAAATATTGGAAGTGATTTCAAAGTTTGCAATAATACATACATCCATGATTCTACGAATTCAAGTTTGTTTTGTACCTGAATTTTGCACACAAATAGCCCTTAGGCAAGATTGGGATCTAGTTGCCGCAATTGACTTGGCGCGATGATTGTTGTGCGAAAATTGAGGTAGTAATTGTTTGAAATCCTTACTCAGAAGAGTAAATCCTTTAATTTGACACAAAGCCATGTTTACGATATTTCTATTTCACTATCCTACCCAACTTCAACAATATTCAAACTGCTTAACCTATAAGTGGAGGGCACCAAATGCAATGCCCGGAGTGTCAGTTTGAGAATCCAACAGGAATTAATTTTTGTGGCGAATGTGGTGCTAAATTGGAAAGGCTTTGTGCAGGTTGTAATTCGCCAAACCCGTTAAATTTTAACTTTTGCGGCGAGTGCGGTCATAATTTAATACCTGCAAAAGAAATTTCCGAGCAAAAATCAGAGGCTGAGAACCTGGAAGCTCACCCTTCTACAAAAAAATTCTCCAGCGATTTTGCCCCCCTCGCAAGTGAACGCAAGCATGTCACCGTCATCTTCTCCGATCTTACCGGATATACGGCCATGTCCGAAAAACTGGACCCGGAAGAGGTCAAAGAGATCACCAGTCGGATCTTTGGCGAAGTTTCCCAAATCGTGGCCAAGTATGATGGCTTCATTGAAAAATATGCCGGTGATGCGGTAATGGTAATATTCGGCATACCCCAAACCCATGAGGATGATCCTATCAGGGCTATCAAAGCTGCCCGTGAAATCCATCAGCTGGTGGATGCGATTAGCCCGGAACTAGAAAAGAAGATTGGGCAATCCATTTCAATGCACACCGGCATCAATACCGGCCTGGTAGTGACCGGTGAAGTGAACATGGTGAGAGGCACGCATGGTGTTGCCGGTGACACCATCAACCTGGCTTCACGCCTGAGCAATCTTGCCAAACCCGGTGAAATTCTTGTCAATGTGGATACCTGCCGTCAGGTAGAGGGACATTTTGCATGTGAGTACATTGAAACGACACCCGTGAAGGGCAAAGCCGAGCCCGTCCAGGTTCATAAGGTATTATCTCAAAGGGATAAGCCGGTCACCATCCATCGGCTCTCGGGAATGAGAGCGGACCTGGTCGGCAGAAATGTGGAGATGGCCGAACTGTCCGAGGCGGTCGAAAATTTGCGGCGAGGCAAAGGCCGGGTTTTTTCGATCTGCGGTGCGGCCGGTACAGGTAAAAGCAGACTGGTTGAGGAGTTCAAGGCCAGCCTTGATCTTGATCAGATTCAATGGATAGAAGGACATGCCTATGCATATTCTCAAGACATGCCCTATTTCCCGCTGGTTGATCTTTTAAGTCGATTGTTGCACATTGAGGAAAACGATCCTCCTGAAAAAGTGAGGGAAAAAGTCGAGTCCGGGATTGAATCTCTTGTCGGAAATCAGGAAGACGTCATCCCTTATGTGTGTGGTCTTTACTCGCTGAGCTACCCTGGGATAAAAGATGTCAGCCCCGAGTTCTGGAAATCCCGTTTACAAACGGCAATTCTGGCGATCCTTTCCTCTCTTGCCGATAGAGCGCCGACCGTTTTCTTTCTGGAGGATTTGCACTGGGCGGACCCCTCCTTTGTGGAGTTGCTGCGACGGGCATGTTTAGAAATTCGACAACCTGCCATTGTGTTGTGCGCGTACCGGCCGAGCTTCAGTCTTTTCACGGGCCATCAGGTAAGCAATATCGGCAAAAATTATCTTGATATTCAGCTGCGGAATCTGTCACTTTCAGTCGCCCAGAATATGCTGGCATCACTGCTCAAAACCGAAACCATTCCGCCCGATCTGAAGGGCTGGGTTCAGAGCAAAGCCGAAGGAAATCCCTTTTACCTTGAAGAGCTGGTCAACTCCCTGATCGAATCCGAAACGCTGGCTCGGGACCATGGCAGATGGAAACTCACCCGTTCCCTTGCTGAATCGGATATCCCCTTTTCGTTGCATGGCCTTATTACCGGCAGGCTCGACCGGCTGGAAAAGCAAACCAAGCGCATTCTGCAGGAGGCGTCGGTGATTGGCCGGGATTTTCTTTACGAAATTCTAAAAAGGATAACAGAGCTTGAACATCGCATTGAAGGGGAACTCAGCCATCTGAAGCGACTCGACCTGATCAGAACCCGGTCTTTGCAACCGGATATAGAGTATATGTTCAAGCACGCCCTGACCCAGGAGATCGTCTACAACGGTCTGCTTAAAAAGCAGCGCAAGGAAATCCATGAACAAATTGCGCGGGTGATCGAAAGTGTCTTCAAGGACAGGCTGGCGGAATTTAACGAGACTCTGGCCTATCATTTTGCTCGGGGACAAACGGCTGCCAAAGCGGTCGATTACCTGGTAAAATCGGGGGAAAAGAGCTTGAGGAGATACGCGCTCGAAGAATCGCATCAATATTACAAAGAGGCCTATAACCTTCTTGCTGATCAATCTGACCCATCAGAAGCGGACAAAGAGCTGCTAATTGATATTCTCATTAAGTGGGCTTATGTCTATTACTATCGAGGGGATTTCAAAGGCCTGGTCGAATTGTTCAGACAAAATGAGCAGATAGCAACATCTTTGAGTGACAAAATCAAACGAGGCTTTTTCAACGCCTGGCTAGGCATGGCTTTATGGATGAGAGAAAATCTCAAGGAGTCCGAGCACTATCTTCGCGAGGCACTTGAACTGGGCCATGCCTCTGAGGATCAAGAGCTGATCGGCTATGCCTGCTGTTGGCTCTCAATGACCTGCTCCGATTTGGGATTATTGGATGAAGCTTTGGAACTTGCAGAAAGGGGCCGTGAGGTTGCCAGGCTATTGGGGTCAGATCATTATCTATATTTCAAATCCTTGCATGCAAAGGGATTTGCTTATTACTATATGGGTTATTGCAAAGAAAACCTACAAATTGGAAAAACTTTACTGGATTATGGCAATAAACACTCTAATTCCCGTTGTTTGGTATTAGGCCACATGTCAGTTTCTTTTGCCCATTCGGTTGCAGGAAATCCTGCCTTAGCTCTGGAAGCCAGTCAGGAAGCTGTCAAGGTATCTGCCGATCCTGTGTATTCTATAATTCCAAATGCAATAGCAGCCGTTAGTTATTTCCAGATGGGTGAGTTTAAAGAAGCCGAAAAGATCGCCAAGGCGACCCTGGCTTTTAGCGAAAAATTCGGCTGTGAATACCAGGTGTATATCTGTAATAAATGAGCGCTTTCAAAAATCCATGTATCTCCAACCTGTACGTGACAAAATAGCCGCCAGCCGAGCTTGTGATATAGTGCACCTTTAACATCAATACTCAGGATGACGCCTACTACTATCCTTAAAATTAAAGCCCGTTTAATGAATGCGCCCTTGTTAAAGAAACAAGGGCGCACTTTTCTATGCCAAACGCTTAATATAAAAAGAAGTTTCTTTACCTTCGGTTTCAGTTTTGAGGATTTCATTACCACTGGTTTTGGCCCAGGCCGGAAAATCGGTCAATGCACCGGGATCGCTCGTCACGGCCTGAATCACCTCACCGACTTCCACTTCTTTAATTCCTTTGCTGACTTTCACAACCGGCATGGGACATGCCAGGCCCTTTAAATCCAACACTTTAGCAACACTGATATCATCACTCATAATACCCACCTCCATTTATAGTTCAACTTTTTGCCGGATTCCGAATGCTATCGAATGTTTTTCTATTTTTTCCGAATTCCGCATTCGTCTTACCCTTTGCTTTTGTCTATCTTTTTTTGCCTCAAACCTCCAACCGAATGCTTCATAAACTTGTTTTCCGTCACATTCCTGACACCTGAAACCTGACACCTGAAACCTTTTTTCACATCCAGCATCCAGATTCGTCTGCCTTAAACCGTGCGTCGTGCGCCTTGAGCCCTGCGCCCGCCGGGTGCCGTCCCCGGCCTAATTCGGCGCATACATACTGGCCGCACATTCATTTTTACCCAGATCCATAATTTCCTGATCTTCGTCATCGACATCCAGCAATCCGGCATTAACCTTGCGGATTTCCGCATATTCATCCGGCTGCTTGCGCATATTTTTTTTGATAAAATTCACAAATTCGGTTTCTTCCTGAATACCGTATATATCGGAATTTTTCTGTTTAATGCTTCCGAGCGTGTCAATGAATAGTTGTTCCGAATTTGCTTCGCTCCATTCGATGTAATGGCCCGGCAGGATGATAATATTATCATTTAATTCAGCG
Source organism: Olavius sp. associated proteobacterium Delta 1 (assembly GCA_902749685.1). GTDB lineage: Bacteria > Desulfobacterota > Desulfobacteria > Desulfobacterales > JAFDCJ01 > JAFDCJ01. The sequence continues at coordinate 36,760 of CACVKW010000315.1, forward strand.
ATTTTGGTTTTCAGGGTGTTGTAAAGCAGTTTTGCCCATTCTTCGGCTTTGCCCCCAAGGTCCGGTCGACCGATAGACAAAATAAATATCATGTCCCCGGAAACAAGGTATTGGTTGTCTAAAAGGTAAGACGTGCTTCCAGGCGTATGTCCCGGCATATGAATGGCTTTTATTTCCGGCCCACCATTTGAGAAGCTGAATACTTCCCCATCGCTTACGGCTTCATATACAAAAGCAGCACCTTGAAAATCATTTTCATGGCCGATAATCTGAGCACCGGTGTTGGAGGATATCAGCCGGCTGCCGGAAATATAATCAGCCTGCAGATGGGTTTCGAAAGTTTTAATGAGTTTGCTGCCATTCTCGCTGGCAAAGCTTTGATAAAAATCGATGTTGCGGGATGGATCAAACACCACCATTTTATTTTCATAAATTAAACCGTAACTGCAGGACGCCTTACCAGGACGGATAAACTGGTAAAGTTTATAGCCGTTTTGGGACGCAATTAATTTTGGAGCCAGCATGTTGCCCCAGGTTTTGATACCGCCTTCCAGGTAACGGACATCCGTCCAGCCGTTATTGGCCAGGATCTCACCGACAAATTTGGCGGAACCTTCCTTGGCACAGACAATCCGGATGCTTTCATCCTTGGGAACCTGGACCTTTGCCACCGATTCTTGCTCCAGTTCAATAAATTCAATATAGGGAACATTAATCATCTTCGATAATTGTGGCCCTTCAACTTTAAATCGTCCGAACTCCTCGTTATTGCGCACATCCAGCAGCGTAAAGTCATGGCCTGCCCCTGTCACCCATTCAAACAGCTCTTCTGCCCGGTAAGATTGCAACTCCATACTATTCCTCCTCTCATACGGTTGTTAAAATTGAGTCTTGATTATTTGGTCATAAACTTATTATTAAATAAATATCTTATCCGAAGATAGAAAAACAAGATTTAAGAACTTTACGGCTGGTCCGCCTTGGGTTTAACCTCTTTTGGAGCCAGAAAATTAATAATAGTTACGATATTTTCTTTAACAAAATCGCAACGCAGCCATTGGACGGAAAATGCACTATTGAGATAGCTTCTACTTTCCTTTGAACTCTGGGCTGCGCTTTTCCAAAAACGCCAGTTGACCTTCTTTTAGGTCTTCACTGAGAAAAGCAGCCTCGGTAATGGATTCAGCTTCGGCGATGCTGCTTTCATCAAGCAAATTTGACTGCAATAGAAGTCTTATGACGCGTTTGGTGCCCTTCAAAGCCAGGGGCGCATTGGCAGCGATTTCCTCAGCCATTTGAAAGGTATAAGATTCGGCCTCATCGGCTGAGACGAGATAATCCAGCAACCCCAGTTCCTTGAGCCGTTCCCCGTGATATGTGCGTCCGGTAAAAAACATTTCCCGGGTGCTTTTGAGACCAATGGTCTGGATGAACCGCTGCAATCCCTTCCAGGGATAGACAATCCCCAGTTTGGCGGGCGGCATTCCCATACGTGCCTCCTTAACCCCGATACGAATATCGCAGCATATCGTCAGCTCGCATCCGGCACCGAAGGCAACACCGTTAATCATTGCTATAACCGGATGCGGAAAGTTGATCACCGCGTTAAACAACGCCTCCACCGGATTTAAGGTTTTCAGTTTGTCTTTGACATTATCACTGAGTTTGGTGGGCAATGAGCGGATATCGAATCCTGAGCAGAAGGCCGTATCGCCGGAGCCCCGGATGATGAGTGCCCGAACCTGGTCGTCGGCAGCCAAAGATTCAAGGGCCTTGAGTAGTATGTTTACCAGTTCAAGTGACAGCGAATTTTTCTTTGCCGGACGATTTAATATCAGGGTAACAACATTATTTTTTCTGTTGATCAACAGCGGTTCTTCTTGCACCGGCATCTCCTTAACTAAAACCAGAAATCAGGCATACTATAATGCACAGATATAATGTATTCAATATCGAAATGCATAAAAGGTCGCTAAATGATCATCCGAATTTTCAGTGCTATTCCGTGAGATTCCGGGGTGATTTTTTTTCCTTTATAGTTTTGTATTTGACAGCTATTTTGGTGTACAGTATACAGTATTCATCGATTAACCCTCTAAGGATGCTGAAAAATGACACAGGATAAAACCCATCAAAACGCAAAGGCACGACTGGACTCACTGGAGAACCGGGCTGAAATGGGCGGAGGCCCCAAGGCAATCGAGCGCCATCACCAGAGAGGCAAGTTGACCGCCCGTGAACGGCTGGGCCTGCTGTTCGATGCCGACAGTTTTGTTGAAGTCAACAGGCTGGCCCAAAGCCAATCCGTTGATTTCGGCATGCAGGAAAAAAAGGTCCCCGGTGACGGTGTGGTTACCGGTTACGGTACCATTGCGGGGCGTCTGGTTTTTGCCTATGCCCAGGATGTCACCGTACTCGGCGGCTCGGTCGGTACGATTCACGGTCAAAAAATCTGTCGAATTATGGATGAAGCCATCAAGGTGAAGGCGCCCCTGGTGGCCTTAAACGACTCCGGTGGCGGTCGGCTGCATGAAGGATTCTTTGCTTCCCGGGGCGTAGCCGGCATGTTTTATCGCAATACGGCCGCTTCAGGCTTGATACCTCAAATTACCGGCATGATGGGTTCCAGTGCCGGAGTCGCGGTCTATTCACCGGCCTTGACCGACTTTATTGTTATGGTCAAAGGACAGAGCCATATGGTCATTACCGGGCCGGCAATTATCAGAGAAGTCACCGGTGAAGACATCAGTCTCGAGGAACTGGGCGGCGCCAAAGTTCATAGCGAAATCACCGGCCAGGCTCATCTTGTGGCCGAAAGCGACCAGCAATGCATCGAAATTATCAAAAAACTGCTCAGTTATCTGCCGTCCAATAACGAAGATCAGCCCCCGGTTGTGGATAGCACCGATGATCCCGACCGCGTTGACGACGCACTGGAGGATATGGTTCCGGCTGATTTTAAAAAATCTTATGATATGCGCCAGGTGATCCTGCGGGTGGTTGACAAGGAGGATTTTTATGAAATTCAGCCCCGCTATGCCACGAATATTATTATCGGCTTTGCCCGGCTGGATGGCAGCACGATCGGCATCGTGGCCAATCAACCCAGAGTCAAAGCCGGGTGTCTCGATGTGAATGCATCCGATAAAGCCGCCCGTTTCATCCGGTTTTGCGACGCCTTCAACATCCCCTTGATCAACCTGGTGGATGTGCCCGGCTACTTTCCGGGCGTGACCCAGGAGCACGCCGGTATCATCCGGCACGGCGCCAAAATGCTGTATGCCTACTCGGAGGCCAGCGTGCCGAAAATCACGTTGGCACTGCGCAAAGAATACGGCGGTGCGGTCATGGGCATGTGCTGTGTCGGCATGGGAGTGGACTTGATGCTGGCCTGGCCCATCGCGCGGCTGGTCGTGCTGGATACCACGGCAGCGGTAAATCTGATTTTCCGCAAAGAAATTAAAGCCGCCGAAAACCCGGATGAATTCAGGCAACAAAAAATAGAGGAATACGATTATAAGTATTCAAATCCCTATCACGCAGCATCCAACATGCTGGTGGATTCTGTGATCAATCCGCGCGAGACCCGGCCCCGGCTAATCAAGGCACTAAAGATGCTCAAAAACAAGCAGCGGCCGCAACCGAATAAGAGGCATGGGAATATACCCTTGTGACCCGCAATTGTATATTCGATTAGCTAACAAATTGGGTGATGAGTAAGTATAAATACCAGTTAACAAATCACAAATTTCAAATAACTATGTAATTAGGGAGTCGCAATACATTTCTATTCAAGTCTAATTAGAAAGGACAAAAGGATGGATTTCAACTTAACCCAAGAGCAGCAGATCATTCAAAAGGCAGCCCGTGAATTTGCCAAAGGTGAATTCACCGGTGTGGCCCGGGAACTGGATATTAACGAAGCCTACCCGACAGAAATCGTAAAAAAGGCACGTGAACTGGATCTAATGGGACTATTCATTCCCGAAGAATATGGCGGACCGGGCCTGGGGTACCTGGAACAGGCCATGGTCCTGGAGGAGTTTTGGAAAATTGATCCGGGAATTGGTCAGCAGCTGAGCTCCGTAACATTCGGTGCCGAAGAATTGATTTTATTCGGAACCGAAGAGCAGAAAAAGAAATGGCTGCCGCCGCTTTTCGAGGGTGATGCGGTAATGGGCTTTGCCATTACCGAACCGGATGCCGGCAGTGACACGGCCGCAGCGACTACGACGGCTGTCAGAGAAGGTGACGAATATGTAATTAACGGCAGCAAGGTCATGATCGGCAACGGCACAGTCGGAACCTTTATGCTGGTTTATTGCCTGACCAGTCCCGAAGAGGAAAGAAAGACCGCCCGGCACAGCATTCTGATTGTCGAAACCGATCGCAACGGCTATAAAGCCGAACCCATGCACGGCAAAATGGGGCTGCGCGCTTCCGACACTTCCGCGGTTTACTTTAACAATGTAAGAGTTCCCAGGGAAAATCTGTTGGGTGCTGAAGGAAACGGATTTATTCAATTAATGAAATTTTTTGACCATTCCCGGTCCTATGTTGCCGGCCACGGTGTCGGCCTGGCCCAGGGAGCGCTGGACATGGCGATTAAGCACGTCAAAGGCCGCAAACAGTTCGGCCGGCCCATCGGCTCATTCCAGGTTACCCAGTTTAAAATAGCCGAGATGGCAACCAAGGTTGAGACAGCCCGCGCCATGGTCTATAAATCCGCCTGGTTGCTGGACCAGGGTAAACCCGATACAAAATTGACCGCCATGGCCAAACTCTATGCCTGCCACGTGGCCGTTGAAGTGGTGGACGAATCCTTGCAGCTTCACGGCGGTTACGGATACTTTAATGACTATGACATCGAACGGTTCTACCGCGCCGCTAAAGTGCTGGAGATTTACGAAGGGACCAAGGAAGTGGAAAAAATCGTGATTTCGAGGGAGATATTGGGGAAACTGTAACCCCAATCGTGAGAAAAATCGATGGGGAGTTATGGGTTAATCGTATACTGAAAATGAAGAAAGCGGGGTTCCATTTTGACCCCGCTTGTTTAGTTGCTTAATCCAAATATTATCCGGTGCTCGACTTAACGGTTTGCTGCCTGAATTTTGCACGTATTCCACCCACCAATGAATTAGAGTGTATTTCAATAATTTATCCGAAGCGACGTTTGCAGTGCGTTATTTGCGTGCAAAATTCATGAATTAATTTTCATCAGCGAGTCTTAATATACCTGTAAATTGAGTATTCGGTCGTGACTCCGTGAATGGCATCGATTCTGGACTGTATCTCTTTTCTTTCCTCACTTTCAAACCAGATCTGCCAGTCTTCCAATGAAAACCAGGAACTAATAGTGGCTATTTCATTGGTTCCATCTATGGATTTTAAATATTCTCCCGAAATATAGCCTGACTGTTGGGGAACCTGGCGCCTGATTTCCTTGATGCAGCGAAAAAGTTCTCTTTCTTTTTCTTTTGGACACTTCCGTTTAATAAAAACTTTAATAGCCATTTTGACCCTCCCTTGTTGGAAAGACACGGATGGGTATAGATTATCGATACGAATAGGTAACGATAAAACTCGAACGACAGCTATTCCAGGGGAAGGCCCAATGAATAGCGTTCGTACTCCGCTTCTCCGATGAGGTAATCATTTAATTCAGCAACATTGGCTTTACGAATCTCACTGTTTTTCCAGGCTTCCCAGGCTTCCATATTTTCCCACATCGAAACCACCAGGATTTTATCCTTATCATCAATGCTTCGCAGGGTTTCTGATGAAATATAGCCTGGTTGTTGCATTGCCCCGCTGCGGTTGTTGATTACAAATCTTGATGCCGCTTGAATATTGCCGTGTTTAAATTTACGTTTAATCAAGATTTTTACAGCCATAATACCCTCCTTTCCACTAATTATTTGTTAAGTAGTTTTTGCATCAGGCCTGCTTTTAGAAAGGGTTTTAAATGGGCAGTAAGGGCTTCAGCAGATGATTAGCGCTTTTAGAGGATCAATGCAATTACCGTATGAATGAAAGGATCGAGGCTCAAGCCTGATATACAATTTAATAAAAAAAGGGAGGTTAAAAGTCAAGAAAATAACGGCTATACCCTATAGTTGCATAATATTTTGAAATCCAACTTAGCTGCTGATATGAAGACCATTGAAAGTATTGACTGATCCTGGATTCTGGTTTCTGGATCCTGGATGTCGTTGAAATTCACCGATAGTGTACTGTTAGAT
>CACVKW010000316.1 GCA_902749685.1 Olavius sp. associated proteobacterium Delta 1
AGCCAAAAGGTACCGGACATTAGTCAGAGCCATTAATATCAGAAGAGGCCTGCGCAGAAAAGATGACCAGCCGCCGGAAAACCATTGGAAAAAAAGATTTCCCGAACTTGAAAAGGATCTTTTAGACAAATATTACCAATTCAAAGGGTGGAATAGCGACGGCATTCCGACCAAAGCGTCATTAGATGAATTGGGGTTGGATTACGTGAGCGAAGAATTCATACAGCGGGGGATCTTGAAGGATGGTGATAATGCGCCTGCCGAAGAGAGCTCGGCGGAACTAGCGCAGGTATAAAGTGAAGGGAGAACAACCGTGACGGGTGAGAAAAAAAAGAAAATAATAAAAACCATTAAAATTGATGCTGATAAATGCAATGGTTGTCGGGCTTGTGAGTTGGTCTGCTCGGCCTTTCACGCGGCGCCGAAATATAGCAGCAATAATCCGGCGCGGGCCCGTATTCGCGTGGTTAGTGAACCACTTAAAGACATATATGTTCCGGTATACGCGGGTGATTATGCGCCCGCCGAATGTGCCGGCCGAGACAAATACACGATTGACGGCAAGGAATACGACGAGTGTGCCTTCTGCCGAGCTTCCTGCCCTTCCAGAGACGAGTTCAAAGAACCCGACTCCGGTCTGCCGCTGAAATGCGATATGTGTGAAGGCGAAGAAGAACCTTTGTGCGTGAGGTGGTGCCTGAATGATGCCCTGATTTTAGAAGAAAGGGAGGAGGAGGCCGAAGAAGCGGAAGCGCAGGAGGAACTGGAGATCGGTTTGAAATCACTGGCAAAAAAATATGGATTGCAGAATGTATTGGATATCGTTGCCCGAATGTCAATGTCAAACAAGGACTAAAACATTGAACCGTTCAGGGGTTCAATGTTCAAAGGTCCCGGGTTCAGGGTTCAGAGGTCTAAGGCCGTTGATCTATGGCTTTTGCAGGGAAAATGCATTTTAATGGACCCTTATCAGGTATTTGACTTTACTACTCTAATTCTCTCAACCTGCTGGTATTTAATATTATTATAAAACTTCTCATTAATTTTCATGCAAGATTGAGGTAATAAGACGGTGGAGACTGTAGCCCCTTTAAAAGAAATCATAGATGTCATAAAAGACTCCGGTGGAGATGCCTTCAAATTATGCTATCAATGCGGATTATGCGACACGGTTTGTCCGTGGAACCGGGTCAGAGCCTTTAGCATGCGCAAGATTATCCGAGAGGCTACCTTCGGATTGACTGAGATCGAAATTGAAGAAATGTGGCGCTGTACGACCTGCGGCAACTGCCCACGGCAGTGCCCCCGGGGAGTAGAAATTATTGAAGCCGGTGTGTCTTTACGCCGGATTGCCACGGAATATGGGGTTTTTCCAGCGCCTGTCAGTCCCATCCGCGGCGTCAGCGCAAGCCTTCTGGGTAAAGGGAACCCCTTGAGTGAAGATCGAGAAAAGCGGGCCGATTGGACCGAAGGTCTGTCTGTCGAAACGTTCAGCGAGGGGATGGAAATTTTATATTTTCCCGGCTGCTACCTCTGCTATGACCCAAGATTGAAAAAGGTGGCTCGCGCCACCGCCAATATCCTTAACAAGGCCGGGGTCGATTTCGGAATACTGGGTCCCAAGGAGAATTGCTGTGGCGAAAGCATCCGCAAGACGGGCGATGAGGAACTATTCAAGCGCCTAGCCAGGGAAAACATCAAAACTTTTATTGACAATGGGGTGAGCAAAATCCTGGTTTCTTCCCCGCATTGCTACCATACCTTCCAAAACGAGTATCCGGAATTTAGGGTGAACTTTAAGGTGGTTCACATCTCCCAATATTTATTCGAGCTTATCAATGAGGGCAGGCTTGAGCTCACCGGGGAGTATGGGAAGATAGTGACTTATCATGATCCCTGTTACCTGGGTCGACATAATGGCATTTATGACGAGCCCCGGGAGGTCTTAAAGATGATACCCGGTTTGGAACTGAATGAGATGGCCGATTCGCTGGAAGAAAGCCTTTGTTGTGGAGGGGGAGGCGGCAGGATTTGGATGGAAACGGTAAAGGGTGAAAGATTCTCCGACCTCAGAATAGAACAGGCTGTTGGCGTTGGGGCTGAGGTGCTGGTGACTTCCTGCCCATACTGCATCACCCATTTTGAGGAAAGCAGGCTGAGTCTGGACGATAGTGAAGCCACAGAGATTAAGGACATCACGGAAATTCTCCAGCAAGTGATTTAGAGAAAAATAAAATCTGATAAAGGCGGGTGGAAATGGAAAAAGAACAAATTGAACAGCTTGGTAGAAGTCTCGCAGACAGCGATTTTGCAGATGTTATGGTTGTCGGTGGAGGGATCAGTGGTATTCAAGCTTCTCTCGATCTTGCAGAATCGGGTTATAAGGTTTATTTGGTTGAGAAATCACCTGCCATTGGCGGCCATATGGCCCAGCTTGACAAGACCTATCCCACCAATGACTGTTCCATGTGAATACTCTCGCCCAAACTGGTCGAGGTCGGCCGGCATCCCAACATAGAGGTCCTGACCTATACTGAAGTTGACGGTGTAGAAAGGAAGGCGGGAGACTTCAAGGTCACCCTGAATAAAAGGCCCAGATACATTATAGAGGACAAATGTACGGGTTGTGCAACCTGTGTGGAGTACTGCCCGCTCGAGATCCCTGATCCATACAATCAAGACTTATCGTCGAATAAAGCCGTCCATATATACTTTTCTCAAGCCGTTCCCCTTGTCACGTATATAGATGAAAGCTGCCTTTACCTTAAAGAGAAGAAATGCGCTATTTGCGAAGGCGTCTGTAAGAATGAGGCCATATATCTTGATCAAGAGCCGGAGGAGCTGAAAGTAAAAGTAGGGGCGATCGTTCTGACCCCGGGCTATGATATATTCGATCCTGCATTGAGGGGCGACTATGGCTACGGTAAGATGGAGAATGTGGTAACCAGTCTGGACTTTGAACGGCTTTTATGTGCTACCGGGCCTCACGAAGGTGAGATATTGCGCCCTTCCGATAAGAAGCATCCCCACAAAATAGCCTGGATTCAATGTGTCGGCTCCAGACAGGTTATTGCGGGCGGCAACAGCTATTGTTCATCCGTATGCTGCACGTATACTCAGAAACAGGTGATTTTGACAAAAGATCATGACGCAGAGGCCGAATGTACGGTATTCCATAACGATATTCGTTCCTATAGCAAGGATTTCGAACGATTCTACCAAAGAGCAGAGAACCTTCCCGGGGTTCGATTTATAAGAAGCTACGTATCCATCGGAAAAGAGATTCCGCAAAGCAAGAATGTCACCATCAGATACTCTACGACCGAGGACGGCGTAAAGGAAGAGGAGTTCGATCTGGTGGTATTATCCATTGGGTTGAATCCTCCTGATGAAGCGGAAAAATTGGCTGAAATGTATGGCATCGAGCTCAATTCTCACGGGTTTTGCAAAACCAATCCTGTTAATCCGATTGAGGCCTCGCGACCGGGAATTTTTGTCAGCGGAGCCTTTCAGGGTCCGATGGATATCCCCGAGTCGGTTTTTTCCGCCAGCGGAGCGGGCTCCCAATGTGGTGAATTCCTTGACCACCGGCGAGGGAAGCTGTCCCAAGAAAGGATATATCCACCGGAAAAAGACGTCTCGCAAGAAGAGGCCAGAGTAGGTGTTTTTGTGTGTCATTGCGGCGCTAATATCGGAAGAGTGGTCGATGTTCCTTCCACGGTTGACTATGTCAAAACCTTGCCGAATGTTGTCCATGCTGAGGAACAGCTATTTTCATGTGCTACTGATTCGGCCGAGTCAATAACGGAGACAGTCCGAGAAAAGGGGCTCAATCGAGTGGTTGTCGCTGCCTGCTCCCCCAGAACCCTTGAACCGCTATTCCGGGACACGCTGCGTGAGGCGGGCATTAATCAATATTTCTTGGATATGGCTAATATCAGAGAACATTGCTCCTGGGTGCACTCGCGAGAAAAGGAAGATGCCACCGAAAAGGCAAAAGATATAACCCGGATGTCGGTCGCCCGAGCTTGCCATTTGGAACCGCTACAGGAAATCGATCTGCCGGTCAACAAGACGGCGCTAGTGGTCGGAGGAGGGATAGCCGGCATGACGTGTGCCCTCTCCATAGCCAACCAGGGACATGAGGTTTACCTGCTGGAAAAGGATACAGATCTGGGGGGAACGGCAAGAAGAATCCATTCCACCCTGGATGGGATGGATGTTCAGGCTTATTTACTTGATCTTGTGCGCAAGGTTTTTCAGCACCAATTAATACATGTTTATACCGGCGCCATCATTACAGAGGCTACCGGTTATGTGGGGAACTTCGTTACAACGGTGAAGTCTGATACTGGAGTCACAGTGATAAAGCATGGCGCAGCCGTCATCGCTTCTGGTGCAGACGAATATAAACCCACCGAATACCTTTATGGAAAAGATGATAGGGTATTGACCCAGTTGGAGCTGGGGGAGCAAATCGCCACAGGAGAAGAAAGGCTGATCAACTCCCAGAGTCTGGTGATGATCCAATGTGTAGGATGCCGACAAGAGGACCGAGATTACTGCGCCCGGGTATGCTGTAGCAATGCTATAAAGAACGCCTTGAAACTGAAAAAGATAAACCGCCGGATGGATATCTACATTCTCTTCAGGGATATCAGAACGTATGGGTTCGCCGAGGATTATTACCGGGAAGCGTCAAATAACGATGTTAAGTTCATCCGCTACGAGCCTGATGATAAGCCTCAGGTGGAAGCCGTCGAGCAGGAAGGCCGCCCTGTTTTAAGGGTTATCGTGACGGATCAGATTTTAGGCCAGAAGCTTGCTATAGATGCCGATCACCTTGCTCTGGCTGCTGCCGTTATTCCCCCCGCGGGAAACAGGGAAATATCTCAATTTTTCAAGGTCTCTTTGGGACCGGATGATTTTTTTAAAGAAGCCCATGTCAAATTAAGACCGGTTGAGTTTGGTACAGAAGGCGTTTATCTTTGTGGAATGGCGCACTATCCCAAGCATATACCGGAAGCGATTAACCAGGCCTATGGAGCTGCAAGTCGGGCTTTAACCCTTCTCTCACATGACATCGTCACAGTCTCAGGTTCTGTTTGCGAGGTAAAAGAGAACGATTGTGTGTCGTGTGGGGCATGTATTACAGTTTGTATGTACAATGCCATAGAGTTTCATGAGACACCACAAGGCAGAAAGGCCTGGGTTAATCCTGTTCTCTGTAAAGGAGATGGACTGTGTAGCGCAAAGTGTCCGACAAATGCTATTTTTCTAAAGCACTTTACCGATGATGACCTCTTGAGCCAAATTGATGCGGCGTTTCCGAAGGAAGAGATCAAACAGCAAATTGATGCGGCGGTTGGAGATGTTTAGAGCAGGTTAGCCGGTTGTGCCCGTCACCTGTTGGCCCATTTAGGCCAAAAACACTTTTTGTCTTTCGGGCTCAACGGGCTAACGGGCTAACAGGATACTGGCGTAACCGAGAAACCTGACAAAGGAGAAGGGATGGGACTTAAATTTAAACCAAAAGTATTAGGTTTTGTATGCCATTGGTGAGCATACGGCGCTGCTGACATGGCTGGAGTTTCCAGACTGCAATATGCAACTGAAATCAGGCTTATTCGTGTCATGTGTTCCGGTAGAGTCGACCTGGAATTTATACTCCGCGCCTTCTCAAATGGAGCGGACGGTGTGTTTATTGGTGGTTGCCGTCTTAATGAATGCAATTATATCACTCATGGAAATTACGATGCATTAAGCAATGTGCTTTTATCTAGAAAGATAATGGAACACATAGGGCTGAACCCGGAAAGGTTAAGGATCGAATTTATGTCTTCCGGTGACGGCATCCTCCTTGCTGAAATGATTAATGATTTTTGCAGGAAGGCGGAGAAAATTGGATCTCTCGGCAAAAGCGAAGGAATAGACGAAAAAGGATTAAAGTTCAAACTTGAAGCAGTCACTAAATTAATCCCCTATGTCAAACTGGTGGAACGGGAGAAGCTGAGAGTACCCTTTAAATCGGAAGAAGCGTATCATAAATTTTTCAGCAGCGACGAGGTAAACCGGTTATTTAATGATTTAATTCTAGATAAATTGGCAATAAGCCAAATTATGTTACTCCTGCGAGAAAAACCCCTTTCAACCGGAGAGATGTCTGAGATTTTAGGCTTAAACCCGTCTGAAGTGTCAAGACACATGCATAGCTCATCAAGGCACGGATTAGTCAGGTACGATGAAAACCGGAACCGCTATGCTCTGGCCTAGCCGGATACTGGCCGCCGGCTCGGAGAGATACTCGATGCTGGATACTGGATACTGGATGCTGGATACTGGATGCTCGATGCCGGATACTGGATACCCGATGCTGGATACTCGATACGAACCAGAACGAATACCGCATCAATCGATTAGAAAATTAATGACCATAAGATTGACGGAGCGAAGCGACATCTACAATTATTCAATCTTCAGTTTTCAATTGTCAATGCCGGCTTGTCCGGGCGGGGATAGCGGATATGGATATCGATAGAATCGATCGGATTATTGAGAAACATCAGGGCCAAGCCAGTTCACTGATTCAAATATTGCTGGCGATTCAGAGCCAAAATCATTGGCTTCCTAAGAAAGCATTAGAGAGGGTTAGCGAGAAATTGCAGGTTCCTTTAAGCCGCATACAGCACATTGCCACCTTTTATAAAGCCTTTAGTTTAGTTCCCAAGGGGCGCCACGAGATTCACATTTGTATGGGTACTGCCTGTCACGTTCGTGGTGCGACGCGCGTCCTCGACACGGTTGAAGACCTGACTGGAATTAAACCTGGTGAAACGGACCTGGATCTGAAATTCAGCCTGGAAACGGTTAATTGTCTCGGCTGTTGTGCTTTAGGACCGGTGATGGAAATCGGTGGCAAGACCCACGGAAAGATGGCGCCGGGCGATACAGTAGACGTGTTAAAAAACTATGAGTAGGATTGAATTATGCCCTTTATAAATTCACCCGCTAAATTGGAAGAATTCCGAAAGGACATCCTGTCGAATAGAGATCCGAATAAACCTTGTATTACACTCTGTTCCGGATCTGCTTGCCATGCTACCGGCAGTGGAGATGTCGCTGCGAGTATTGAAGCCGAGATTGAAAAACAGGGATTAAGTGCAGAGGTGGACATCCGGAAAACGGGTTGCCATGGTTTTTGTGAGAGGGGTCCGATTATCGTTATTCACCCTGAGGAAATCTGTTATTTCCAGATCGAGCCCAAGGATGTTCCTGAAATTGTCTCTCAGACCATAAAGAAGAAGCAGGTCATTGAGCGTTTACTCTATCCCGACCCCAACACCAATGAAAAGATTATTCACGAATCTGAAATCCCTTTCTACAAGAACCAAGCGCGGCTTGTTTTCGGTTCCAACGGTAGTATTGATCCTAAGAGCATCGATGACTATCTGGCGATTGGCGGCTATTCCGCATTAGCCAAAGTTCTTTCCCAGATGACCTCCGAGCAAGTATTGGAGGAAGTCAAGAAATCCAACCTGAGAGGGAGGGGCGGTGGCGGCTTTCCCGCAGGGAGAAAGTGGGAAGGATCCCGCATTGCCCCGGACGAAATAAAATATGTGATCGTCAATGCAGATGAAGGGGACCCTGGCGCTTATATGGATAGGAGCCTTCTCGAGGGAAATCCTCACGCCATCCTCGAGGGGTTGACAATCGGAGCATATGCCATCGGCTCTTACGAGGGCTATATTTACGTTCGACAGGAATACCCCTTAGCGGTAGAAAATGTGAACATCGCTATCAAGCAGGCTGAGGAGTATGGTTTTCTTGGGAAAAACATCCTTGGCTCAGGCTTTGATTTCACTGTTAAAGTGCACCAAGGGGCCGGCGCTTTTGTCAGTGGTGAATCGACTGCTCTGATGACGGCATTGGAAGGCCGGGTCGGAGAGCCCAGACCGAAGTATACCCGCTCCAACATCAAGGGCCTTTGGGGTAAGCCCAGCGTTTTGAATAATGTTGAGACATGGGCCAATGTGCCGCTTATTATCAATAAAGGCGCTGATTGGTTTACTCAAATTGGTACTGAAGGAAGCAAGGGCACCAAGATTTTCTCCTTGGTCGGCAAAATAACCAATACCGGTCTTGTGGAAGTACCCATGGGCATGACCCTAAAAGATATTATCTTCAATATAGGCGGTGGAATCCCTGGCGGCAAGAGGTTTAAAGCAGTGCAGACCGGGGGACCGTCTGGAGGATGTATCCCTGAGGACCTGTTAGATTTGGAAGTAGGTTTTGATGAACTCACCAAGGCCGGTTCAATGATGGGATCAGGTGGGATGATCGTAATGGATGAAGATACCTGTATGGTTGATGTCGCCAGGTACTTTATTGACTTCCTCACGGATGAATCCTGTGGTAAATGTACCCCATGCCGTGAAGGCCTGAGACAGATGCGTAAGAATCTCACGAATATCACCGAAGGAAAGGGCAAAGAGGGCGACATCGAGCTTTTGGAGGCGCTATCCGAGGTCGCCAAAGAGGCCTCGCTTTGTGCTTTAGGTACGAGTGCCCCTAACCCGTTTCTGAGCACGGTGCGCTACTTCAGAGATGAGTACGAGGCACACATCAAGGAGAAGAGGTGCCCGGCTTTGTCCTGCAAGGAGCTGATCTCATACCATATTGAAACCGATAAATGCCAGGCCTGTATGATCTGTCTCAGGAAGTGCCCGGCCGAGGCGGTTGACGGTGGCAAGAAAAAGATCCATGTAATTGACCAAGATAAATGCACAAAGTGTGGAACTTGCTTTGAAGTTTGCCCTTCTCGCTTTAGTGCGGTGAAGAAGATTTCAGGCGAGCCTGTTCCGCCTCCTGTCCCTGAAGAAAAAAGAATTATAATCAGAAAGAGCAAATAAAAATGATTGAGATCCTTTTACAGATCGATGGAAAAGAAGTCAAAGCCAAGGAAGGCATGACCGTCTTGGAAGCAGCGCAAGATGCGGGGATATCGATACCCACCCTATGTCACCACGAAAAATTGGAACCTTTTGGAGGGTGCCGAATTTGCATCGTCGAAGTAGAGGTTCGGGGCTGGACCAAGCGCGTTGTTTCCTGTGTTTACCCGGTCGAAGAAAATTTGGTAGTCAGGACCAGATCTGGCAAGATAGATAAACTTCGCAAAATGATCTTAGAGCTATTGCTGGCTCATGCCCCAGATTCACCGGACTTGCAGGACTTGGCTCACGAGTATGGAGCAGACAAAGACCGTTTTGAAAAAGAGGCCTCATTTTGCATTCATTGTGGTCTATGTGTAAGGTACTGTGCTGAGGTCAAGAAAATCAACGCTGTTGGATTTGTTGACAGAGGAATAAGGAAAGAGATAAGCTTCATTCCGGAAATTGCTTCTAAGGATTGCTGGAACTGCAAAGAATGTTTTCCGCTTTGCCCTACTGAGGCACTGCAAGCAGCTTTCGTTTTAACCAAATCACTCATTAATTGAGTTAGTTGGTTAGGAGTTTCTCGTATTCCGTATTTTTTGGCGGCCGTCTAATTCTCCCCGGAAGGGATAGAACCTTTCAGGAGCCACCGCTATAAACTGTGGGTATCAATCAAACTAAACCCTATAGTTGCATAAAATTTTGAAATCCAACTTCGCTGCTGCAATGAAGACCATTGAAAGTATTGACTGATCCTGGATTCTGGTTTCTGGATA
>CACVKW010000317.1 GCA_902749685.1 Olavius sp. associated proteobacterium Delta 1
TGGCTGTACACCGGCGAGGAGTGCACGATGTCGCCCAGCACCTGGAAGCGGTTTCTGTAGGCACCGCCGTACAGCGCTTCGTTGCTGCGCTCACCGCGCAGGTAGTTTAAAATATTGGCCGCGTTTTGTTCGGCGGGCGAGTCGTCCACCAGATCCGATCCCAGCGCGGTTTGCTGCGTGTCGCTTAAAACGCTGCGGTCATAGCGGAA
>CACVKW010000318.1 GCA_902749685.1 Olavius sp. associated proteobacterium Delta 1
ATTAACAACCACCCTACATATAAGGAGGATTTTTTTCAATGACTCGTATTATTACTCACTTTATGACTCATTCTAAACCCGTTTTTGGACAAGAGTGACAGTCTATATGAAGCCGGTCGATTAATGAAGAAAATCAAATATATGAATCAGCTGTCATTTGATTCAAATATTTTTCTCAACAAGATGACAGCTGGTTCTGACCATCCGAAATTTTTAAAAAATCCTTTAGCATCTCTCCAAACATCTGAGATAAGAACAGTACGCCCTCTTATGCTGATTTCACCCTAACATTGCATAAACTCTTATCATCTAGCCTGGCCGTTATGCCTGAGATCGTTGCTTTTTCCGGGCTGATGCTGGATGCTGGATACTCGATGCTGGATACCTAACAGTACACTATCGGTGAATTTCAACGACATCCAGTATCCAGAAACCAGAATCCAGGATCAGTCAATACTTTCAATGGTCTTCATTGCAGCAGCTAA
>CACVKW010000319.1 GCA_902749685.1 Olavius sp. associated proteobacterium Delta 1
AAAAACTGAACATCGCCTCCTCGACGGCGAGCGAGTCCGCGATGAGAGGACGGCAAATCGTCGAGGAGCACGCTTTGAAGCTTATGGAAGAGGACAAATTCGAGGGACGTCCCCCTTATTCCCATGGAGTCGTTCTATCATACGATAAAGGGCGAGCTGATCAGAGATCGTGTTTTTCGAAATGAACGAGACTAGGGAATTCAGGCAAAGGCTACATTACGCATTTTTACAACCGAAAAAGTTTACACTCGTCATTAGGCTATTGTTCTCCAGTTGAATTTCAACGGCAGGCAAGCTAATACGAAAAGTAGTCCACTTTTCGTGGGGAACATCAGTGTTACCCATTTTCTCTGACTCGATTGTGTCATTATCTGGTGATTAGGACAGGAATGTAATAAAATGAATATAATATCAAACATCGATCCGAAAAATATATTGGGTTATGGGGTTATAGGTTTAGGATTTCTTCTTGCTTTTATGGCATATAATTTACTGCGAAAGGAACAATCGAAAGAGCAGCCAAGTAGAAATATTCTTAGATCTATATATTTTTTCATGGGGTTTTCTCTATTAGTCATATCTATCGGTGTCTTAAGTGAGTTTATAAAGTCAAACACCATGCGCCACTCAAAGATATCAAACAAAGCACCACAGACTAATAAAATCGAGAGACCATTTTCTAAGGTCGATGTATTCTTTGCAAGCAAGGTTAAAAACAATGTGCCCATAGACGACAAATCATCCATTAGTTTAGCCAATGATAAAAATTTATGTGTGGCGTGGCGTTTCCATGATCTAATTATTGGGACTCACTTACTTAAGGTAGAGATACTAGATTCTTCTAAGAATTTAGTACTCAAAGATTCAAACAAATTTACTAACAACTCCAACCGTGTATATAGAAGCTACTGCCCTTCACTCCAAGAACATGATAAAATCTTCAAACCCGGTATTTACGAGGTTAAAATGACAATTGGAGACAACTCCAAAAGCAAAAAAGTTCAAATAACGAAATAAACCCCGTAAATTAAAAACCAGGGGGTCAGACCTACAGAGGGATATAAGGGACGTTCCTCGGGCTATAGGGGACGTTCCTCGGATTTACGGTTTACAAAATTGGATTTATTTGTTACATGCTGGACATGCCTCGAAAAGCCCGCATAGACCTGTGCGGCGTAGC
>CACVKW010000320.1 GCA_902749685.1 Olavius sp. associated proteobacterium Delta 1
CAGCATACCAACGGCAGCGATCCTATTATTGAGATCGACGGAGTCGCGGCGCCCTTTACGGCGGCGTGGTCGCTAAACAATAAAACGCGAACGACTTCGGATACACTACAATGGATTGGCCGTCATTACAATGGCAGCGACTACCATGACGGCTATATGGACGAGCTGCGATATTCCAAGGCGGCAAGAGCCTCGGCCTGGAGAAAAGC
>CACVKW010000321.1 GCA_902749685.1 Olavius sp. associated proteobacterium Delta 1
CCCTACATATAAGGAGGATTTTTTTCAATGACTCGTATTATTACTCACTTTATGACTCATTCTAAACCCGTTTTTGGACAAGAGTGAACAGTGTTGATACCTAATTCAGTTCCAGCAGTTCTCTGAGTTGCTGGCGATGGCATTGCCGGCCAATGTTTTTTCGATTCTTTAGCCGCAGATATCTTGAGCCTTTATAAACAGCTTTATCCTCTTTTTAGGCCTGACGATATTCGCTGTTTCGAACCTTATCGATGAAGCAGTTAAAATTAACCACAACGTGAAAAAGATCAAAAATAATTTTGGCGCGAAACAGATTATCTTTAACGGCCTTAAGAAACGGATCCCACATGTACATGACCACGGCATCAATTGTCTTGCTCCGGCTGATTCTGAGCTGATTAAAACCGCTTCAACGTTTTGGCTTTACGCCTTTTGCCGACAAAGAGCATTCGGTCGCTAATATAGTCCAGCACGACGGTCATGTAGTTTTGGACATTACTAACCGATATCTTGTCAACGGCTAAAATACGCAAGCCATTCAAGTCGGGTTGGCCGTGTTCGCACTACAGATAGGACTTATCGATGTTTTTTACCGTTTTCCAGTCCATGCCTAAGTAACTAAGTAGGCGCTGCTTCCGATACTGTTTTAACCGCACAGTTGATAGACATAACGGACCAATCTAGGCTTTACCCGAAGATAAGGATGAAACAGATCTTACGCCTGGATATGAAGGCCCTGGTAGTGAGCACTGAGAACTTTGTGATACTGACAGGTGACCCGCACTCGGGTGGCGGCCTTGTTCAGATCGCTCACTTGTGTTGGATCCAGCCTGATCACCGGCAGCCTTCTGACCGCATCCGTGGAAAATCGGCTGAAAGGGCTTGTTGGGCTGTACCTGGATATGAGGCTCGATCGCTTCGGCTTTAACGCTCTGATTGATAGTTTTGATTCGGCGAAAGAGGAAATAGGATGCTATAGAAGGCACCGACATCGCAGGCCTCCTTTGGATAGAGTTTATCTTGGTCGTTAAATCCTATATCCGTTTGAGATACCGGATGCCCATTCTGTTTTGTTCGGTGCCCCCCTGTTTTATCTATTAGACCTCAACTAATTTGGAAATGATCCTGATTTTTCGATTTAGTTCTGGACTTTCTTGGAGTAGATATAAAGTAACATGAACATTCTGTACCATCATAGAACTCAGGGCCAAGGTGTAGAGCAGGTCCATATACTCAACATTGTGCAGTCGTTGAGAAAAATGGGGCATAGGGTTGATATCGTGTCCCCACCCGGAGTTATTATTGAACCGGAAAATCATTCTAAATACGAGGTGCAAAATTCCAATAGTAGATGGAAAAAAATATCGCGTTCAATGCCTGAATTCTTTTTTGAATTACTGGAAATATTCTACAATTTATGGGCTTTTTTCAAAATTCGGAAAAAATTGACAACTCGGCGGTTCGATTTGATTTTCGAAAGATATCACTTCCTGGGATTTGCCGGCAAGTTAGCGGCAAAGTTTCAAAATGTGAAATTTTTCGTTGAAGTCAATTTTTTATCCGACACGCCTCTTGCAAGAAATCGAACAAGGATAATAAAGCACTTCGAAAGACTCATTGAACGATTTGTTTTAATAAATTCCGACGGCGTGATTGCGGTTTCGAGTTATCTCAGAGATCAAATGATTGAAATGGGTGTGGATTACCGGCGTTTGCTTGTATTACCGAATGCTGCCGATCCGAATGTGTTTAAACCGACTGGTGGTTGTTACAGCCTAAGACGTAAAATCGGGCTGAAAAACGAAAACGTTGTCGGCTTCATCGGTTTTTTTTATCCGTGGCATGGAATTGATCTTCTCATTGAGACCATTTCGTTGGTTGATCGGAAAGCACGAGACTTTATTTACGTGTTGGTAGGTGACGGCCCCACCTATGAGCAGATTAAGAAGAGAATTTCTAAAGACGGAAAACGGGATAAAGTACGCCTTCTTGGTCGTGTCAGCCACCAGGAGATTCCCCAATATATTTCAATGTTCGACATAGCGGTAATGCCACATTCAAACAATTACGGTTCCCCCATGAAGGTGCTTGAGTACATGGCCATGGCCAAAGCAACAATTGCTCCTCGCTTGGGGCCGCTTGAGGACATAATTACTGATAAGTTTAACGGACTCTTATTTGAGCCTCTGAACCATCGGGAATTGGCCAAAATGATCGCTTTTCTTGTAATCAATGAAAATGAACGTGAGCGAATAGGAAAGAACGCAAGATTGACGATACTCGAAAAACATAATTGGGATCTAAATGCGGGAAATATAATAAGACTCTACAAGAGGATTACTTCAGAACGGTTGTGATGAGTAAACAGTTTGGAAGGCATCTCTTCCTATTGAGGCCTTTGATTTTTTCGGAATAGATTTTTCGTGGTCTAAGAAAAAAACATAAAAATATCTATTCGCTGGTGTTGCACTGCGGTCATGTTCGCCCCCGACTACCTATATTATGTTATTTTCATTCGGATAGATCAAACTTTTTGCAAACCGGTTAATTCTTACCTGAATTTTTAGCAGCAAACTTTGCTTCGGATACATTGCTGATATACACGCTTATTGATTGTTGATTAGAATACGTGCAAAATTCAGGTATTTATTCAATTTGGTAAACTGCCGAAATGCGAATTTTATTTGTGACTTCGAGATTTCCCTTTCCACCTGACAAAGGGGATAAGATACGCGCATATCATCCAATAAGATTGCTGTCTCAGCATCATGAGATCGACCTATTATCCTTCTTAGACGAACCATCAACTTCGGAATGTAGGGCGTTGATGGAGAAATTTTGTAAGAAAGCTACATTCGTTGAATTGCCGAGATTGAAAATGAACCTGCTGTTGGCAACCGGAATATTCAGCCGATATCCTTCACAGGTATTTTGTTACCGATCCAATTCGATGAAAACTCAGATAAGAAGACATTTGGCGCAGAAAAAATATGATCTTGTTCACCTTGTTTGTGGAAGGCTTGCAGAGTATGGCAAGGAGCTGCGAAGTGTTCCAACGGTAATAGACTGGATTGATTCTTTGTCGCTCAGTACAGAGCGAATGTACCGGTCAGAGACGGACTTTCTGAAAAAACTAGGGTACTATTATGAATGGAAAAAAATGATGAGGTATGAGACGAGCACTGTTCGTAACTTTGGAGCATGTCTTATTACCTCGCCTGTGGATAGGGAGTATCTGAAAAGTGATTCGATTTTCGTCGTGCCGAATGGTGTTGACACCAATGCTTTTAAACCTATTCTGTGCGAGAAGGACATTGACATCGTTTTCTCAGGTAACATGAATTATTATCCGAATATCGAAAGCTCGGTGTTTTTTTGCAGGGATGTTCTACCACTTATTCTAAAGGAAGAACCCGAAACAAAGTTCTGCATAGTCGGCAAGGATCCAGCAAAAGAGGTCCGCCGGTTGCACAACGGAAAGGATGTAATTGTCACAGGATATGTAGATAGAGTCGCTGACTGGGTTAACCGGAGCCGGTTGTTTGTGGCCCCCATGATCTGCGGCGCCGGTATTCAGAACAAAATTATAGAGGCCATGGCGTGTAAGGTGCCCGTGGTCAGCACGGAATTGGGAAATGCGGGAATCGGAGCCGAGAAAGATAAAGAAATTGTAGTTGCTGATCATCCCAAATTACTGGCTGAAAAAATATTGCATATGCTGAGAAATACCAACAAACGTGGAAAAATTGCCGAAAATGCATTTGATATGATTCAAATCAGGTTCTCATGGGAAGCGGTAGCAGCAAAAATAGAGCAGGCCTACACCTTTGCATTGAATAAAAGATACAAGAATGAAATTTGAGGGTACGGATGGGAGTCTTGGGGTCCATAATTATTTTTTTTCGATTGATATAGATGGGAATATAAAAGCCGCTGACCTAATACCTGAATTTTGCATGAAAATTAATGAAAAGTTAGGGCAATAATAAATAACAACAGGTTGTGAAAAATTCCTGCTCAATAAAAAATTGGTTTGGTTAAGATAATGAAGTTCTTTTTCATGTCATTTGATTTGATTAGTTTTTTGGATAATTTTAAACACTCAAGAACAATTGGTGGAGCTGAAAAACAGCAGTTTTTGCTGATTAACGAGTTAATGCGCAGAGGAAATGAAATCTTGATATGTACAAATCTCGAGAGGGCTCACGATGCCGGAAAAAAATATCGTCTTTGGCGCTATCCGGGAAATAGTAAATATCTCAAATATCTTTTAGTATTTTGGAAATTAGTATGTTTCAGACCCGAGGTGGTCTACCTAAGAAGCCCGTCGAATATTGGTATTGCCCTTGTCGCATACACATTACTTTTCAGAAAAAAGATGGTTTTTTTTTCTGCCCATGATACGGATTTTGATCCAAACGTAAATCTACAAAACTATAACGAAAAAATATTCAGGTTGTTTATCAAATTTGCCAACCATTTTTTTGTTCAGAACATGACCCAGGCTGCCATTTTAAAAAAAGAGTTTGATAGAGAATCCAGTCTTTTTGGGAATATTATATCTATTCAGAAGCTGGTGGGAAATCTCAGTACATTCAAAAAGAATTATTTCTTGTGGGTGGGTAGAATTGAGCCTTTTAAGCGGCTTGAACTTTTACTTCGGATAACAGAGAGGCTCCCGAATGGTCAATTCGTGGTTGTAGCCCCTGTGAATGTGAGAAGTGAATATAGTGAAGAAATGTTGGCGCGAACGAAACTTGGGATTAATATACAATACATTGAGTTTGCAAAGCCTGGCGAACTCGACAAATACTATCAGGAGGCAAGAGGGCTTATATGTACGAGTGAATATGAAGGCTTTCCGAACATCTTTCTTGAGGCCTGGAATAATGGGACAGGGGTATATACGCTTGGTGTTGATCCTAATGGAATAATACAAAAAAGTCGTGGAAAATTGGGCTACGTATTTTCTTCGGCAGAGGAACTGGTGAAAAATATTCATCAAGTCCTGGATCTTCAGGATCAAGCATACATGTACGAGTACTTAATAAAAAATCATTCAATAAAAGAAAATGTCGACGGATTTTTAGCCTTGGTTTCTAGCTGATTCCCAAAGGATTGGTTGGAAGGTTCAGCCTTTATAATATAGGTTTATCCGATGAGAGAATAAGGTTTTAGGAAGGTTTTTTGGAATAATTTAAGCTGGTCCGTTAGATTTTATTTATGAGCTGTCAATTTGTATTCTGATAGATAAATAAATTTATGCTGTTAATCAATAAATGTAGGGTGAGGCACGAGGAAACGTCATGAAAATAAATGAAAAGTTACGCCATCTTTTTTGTCGTATTATTATGGTAGACTTGGTTTGTGTGGTTTTTTTTTTCGGTTTTGGTTCTGTTTGTCTGGCCAAGACGGTGTACATGGGGCCAGGAGAAACATATAAGAGCCTGAACGCGGCATTTTCAGCCATGTCCGGCGGAGATACGCTGATTATTCGGGACGGA
>CACVKW010000322.1 GCA_902749685.1 Olavius sp. associated proteobacterium Delta 1
CATTTCTTAAGCACCATATATTGTGCTCCATTTTTTCTTGACGTACAAGGCATATTCCACTATATCTTTATTTCGAAAAAGCAATACCTTATCTTTTTTTTTGGACATTGATTCATAGAGAAAATCCTGCATATAACCGCTCTGCTGACGGTGAGACACCAACCATTGCAAACCTCAAATATGGTTTTTATGATGTCACTTTAACAATCGAAGATGACAATGGCGCAACAGCTACCGATCAAATGTTCTTCTCCGCAACAGGCCTAAAGGGTGACTTCAATTTCGACAGGAATGTGGACGGCGATGATTTGGTAGAATTTGCTGATAAATTCGGAACTTCAGATTAAGCAAAGCAAGACTGGACTGTTACTACCCTTTATCGCTTGCAGAGTGGGGAGGGATAATGTTTAAGAAAAGATACCTTCTTTCCCCTATGGTTACTGCATTCGAATTGTCAAAGAACTATTTATAAAACATTGTAAAAAAATAACGGCTCAACCATAACGGAGGGCGTATGTCCTGAATTAGACCCCATTTCTTAAGGAGAGGTCGGTTTTTTTATGTTGTGGGTACACTGAATCTGTTGAGATAAGGGATTATGCTAATGCCTGAAAAGCTCATTACCTATTTTGGTGAAACGGGAGTGACCCAACTCGACGCCCTGATAACCGTCATCATAAACGACCTGACCCCAGAAGAACGATTCAGCATCGCCAATCTGGATGAAAATGAGATCAGAACCCTTGAACTGGTTATGGGCAGATATATGAAATTCAAGCTTGCTGAATTATCCGGCAGGGGAAACGATGATCTATTTAAAGAATGTCGCGAAAAATTCGGTGATCAATCAATGGATGATGCCGATGCTCCTTCATCGATTTTAAAAGAGGTATGGAAACAGATTAAGGAAGCTCATAGATTGAGGTTTGTGAAATAATCGATTTTTAGTAGATTGCAGATTACATCTACATATCTGCATTTTTCGGCATTTTACATATATTTTCAGTGAATCTGTTGGGATAAATAATTTTTAATTCTTAACTGCTAATAATTTAAACTTGAAAGCTTTCTCGCTTATATCCTGTATAATAACTATTTCTACTCGCTCACTATTTCCATATTTGAGTGAATATTGTATTTTTGAAGACAGACATAAATAATTGCACATAAATACACATCTTTTACAATTTCAAGCCTATTTGGCATTTTAAAAGACAAAAATCATAAGGGAAGTAATCATTCTGTTATTGCGCTGGGTATAAAATATGGAGGAAACTTAATGCAATACGAAGAAATCAAACAATTGGGGAGGGTTTTATCTATAAATCATCTCTTATCATCTTTTGAGCTTGAAACTCTTAATAGGGAAAATATTTGTGAGAGTATCTTTAAAAAAGAAATCAACGAAATTAAAAAAAAGACAGTCCTTGCAGTTGTGGGTGCTGGAGCAAGTAGCCACGCAAATATGCCTTTAGGTAAAGATGCAATTGGAATCCTAAAAAGTAAATTTAGAATTAATCCAGAAGCCCTCCAATACACACTTGATGAACTGGAGTCGGTCTATAGATTTGATAGTACAACATTTGAAACTAACTTGCTAGCGTTTAGTAAGTATCGATCGAACAATCTTTTAGACGAATTAAATGCAATGTATTGCCACAGATATTTTCCAATTTTTTGCTATGAAATACTTGCCCATTTACTTAAACATCGATTTATTGATGTAATAATAAATTTCAATTTTGACGAGTTTCTTGATCAATCAATAGACGATGAGGTCGGTATTGACGAATATTATAAGATTATTTCTGACGGAGACTGTCCTGAACACCTTTTGTCCAATGATTTCAGTGAAAATTATGAAGAAAAGCCAGATCTGCCCGTATATATTAAGCCACACGGCACTGCAAGCCATAAATCTACTTTAAGATTTACAAGAGAAGATTATTTTAAAATGCCAATAGACATTAGAACATTATTGGATAATTTACTAATAAAACCTAACCTACCATTAGTATTGATATGCATCGGATTTGATATGCAAAGCTTCGAGTTCAACCATATTATAAAAAGCCCTCCAAAAGGCTCTGAAATCTACTATATTAATAAAAATAAACCTAAACCAGAACCGAAGCTAGATAAATATAAAGAATATTATGTTGAAGTTGATAAAAAAAACGATCTAAATTCAATAATAAAAAGTTTGTGGAGTGAAATTTCAGGACTCTTTAAACAAAATTATAAACCAAGGAGCATTGATAGACATCTTATACTATCATCTATTTTCAAGGATTATGATACTGATACTCCTCGAAAAAAACATCTTAAGCGAAAATATTTTTTAAATAGAACAAAAATTGAGTTGTTGCTTGCTGCTGCTAAATCGAAAGGACTCATTAATATGAACGAAGTTGCTGGAGATCGCTGTGGCAAATATTATGATTTGTACCAAAAGGAGGTAATACATACAAAAAAAGCTAAAGCATTTGTTGATATCTTTAAAGAATTTAATTTTGTTGAGGCAGAATATGGCTTTGAGCTATTTAGACTAAAAACTGAAATGAAAGATAACAACAAGTTCGATACGGATAAAATAATTATAGGAAAAAAAGAATTTGATCGATGGATTAATGAGATAGGGCATTTATTACAAGATATTTTCGATGAACAAAACCCTAAACTTTTAGCTGAAAAGGGCTTAGTAAAAAATATTAGTAACTATTTTATCAATCTATATAATCCTGAAGATACCGAAATAAGAATATGTAAAAACACAATTTATAATAAAATCATTGCTGTCCAAAATAAATTGAAAATCAAATACTGCCTTTAATAATAACAGGCAGTTATAAACGCGAAATTGGTGATTTCGAAATCAGGTTA
>CACVKW010000323.1 GCA_902749685.1 Olavius sp. associated proteobacterium Delta 1
ACTGATCCTGGATTCTGGTTTCTGGATACTGGATGTCGTTGAAATTCACCGATAGTGTCCTGTTAGATATCCAGCATCAAGTATCAAGCATCCAGCATCAGCCCGGAAAAAGCAACGATCTCAGGCATAACGGCCAGGCTAGATGACAAGAATTTATGCAATGTTAGGGTAAAGAAGGTCCAAAAAATCTTTTCCGAATAGTTGTTTCCTTTTATAGTTTTGCTGCTGACACCCGTGTCTCGTGCAATCGTTGAATAGTTGAAGATCTTTCCGCTCTGGTCGAAGGCAAGTTCTAGAAACCGGTTGAAGGCACCAATATTTCTGACGATAGCCTCATCAAGAATTTCTTCTTTGAGGTAAGTCTGTCCATAGGTTATCAACGTCCGGTTATTAGTTGTTATATTTCTGTATTTTATGCAAAAATCTGAAATATCGCCCAGCGCGGATGATTACCTGATCGATGCTGATCATTCGACCTTGAGGCTCTCGACTGGTTATCCTTCCTTAAAAAAATCCAGCCCCGGGCAAACCGGTGAGCTAGGTCCGAATTTACCTGAATCCTCAATTCCACGTCAAAAAACAATGTTGACAATATGGTCCACTTTCGTTATCTGGATGGTTGTTGGTGCCGTTTAATTGATGCTTCAATATGTTGGGCTGCCTTGTCCCGTCGTAGCTCGAAGAGCGAAGTCGGAAGCTGTTGCCGATACCATTTCGCTATTTTCCCTTGATACGCACCGAAAAAGAAATGTCTTATCTTCTTTTATCTTTTATCTTACCGCGACGTGTGGATGACACCAAAGATGCAGTTCCCCGTTATCTCTATCGATATGCATCCTGTCGATTCGGCCGTTCGCGGCCTGGTCATTGACTACAACTGGCCCCTCAATAGCGGTGGCGTGATTGTGCATCCCGCTGATATCATCTTTGGTGACGAGGACGGCGTCATCGGCATCCCCGCAAGGGCAGTGCGCTACGTTATCATCCATGCGGTGGAAAAGGCTGCGGGGGAAAATGAGACGAATTGACGGAAAAACAGCCCTGATCAAGGGTCCGGCCCGGTTTGATCGGGCAATAGCACTTGGCCTGGCCGAAGAACTCGCTACGATTGGGGTCAATGATCCCACCGATCTTGAGGCGGCTGAGGAAGTTGTGAATGCCGTCAAGGCTATGGGGCAAGCGGCAATCTTTTGGTAAGGCGACGTGTCGACGGTGGTTATGTTGTTGCCCGCAGCACGGTCGATTAAAACGATAGGTGAGGAGATTGAGATGAAGAAGGATTATTCGGAAGTTAAAGGTAAGTTACGCAGCCAGGAGTGGTTTAATAATCCGCACAACATGGGCATGACCGCGATTTATGTGGAGCGCTACATGAACTATGGCTGGACGCGCGAGGAATTGCAGTCGGGCAAGCCCATCATCGGCATTGCGCAAACGGGCGGCGATCTGACCCCCTGCAATTATGTTCACGTTGAGCTGGCACAACGGGTAAAGGACGGAGTCCGCGATGCCGGCGGCCTTGCCTTTGAATTTCCGGTACACCCGATTGCCGAACAGGGTAAGCGCCCGACCGCTGCATTAGACCGTAATCTGGCCTACCTCGGTTTGGTCGAGGTGCTGCACGGCTACCCCATTGACGGCGTTGTGCTGACCGCCGGTTGCGACAAGACAACCCCAACCGGCGTTATGGCAGCCTGCACCATGGACTTGCCCGCCATTGTACTCTCGGGTGGGCCGATGCTTGATAGTTGGTGGCGAGGGCGTTTAGCCGGATCGGGCACAGCGGTCTGGGAAGCGCGCGAGCTGCTTGCCGCCGGCGAGATTGACTATGAAGGTTTTATGGATCTGGTTGGCTGTGCGCCCAGTGTGGGGCATTGCAACACCATGGGTACCGCACTCACCATGAATTCGCTGGCAGAAGCGCTGGGCCTGTCATTAACAGGGTGTGCCGCCATTCCTGCGCCCTATCGCGAACGTAAACAGATAGCCTACCAGACCGGCCAACGTATCGTTGAAATGGTCTTGGAGGATCTGACGCCTTCGGCAATTTTAACGCAGGAGGCCTTTCGCAACGCTATCGTCACCAATTCGGCGTTGGGTGGATCCACAAACGCGCCGGTCCACCTTACGGCCATTGCGCGCCACATCGGGCTGGAATTGCCCATCGAAGATTGGCAGACCTACGGCTATGAAATTCCGCTGCTGGTCAACTGCCAGCCGGCCGGCGAGTACCTGGGCGAGGGTTTTTACCGTGCCGGTGGCGTACCTGCAGTGATGGCTGAACTGCTAAAGGCGGGCAAATTGAATGGCGATTGTCAGACGGTAACAGGCAAGACGATGGGCGAAAATCTGGCCGATCGAAAAATACTGGATGAGCGGGTGATCAAGCCCTACGATCAGCCGCTCAAGGAAAGGGCCGGCTTTATAGTGTTGAGCGGCAACCTGTTTGACTCAGGCCTGCTCAAAACATCGGTCATCGGTGAAGAGTTCCGCCGCCAATACCTGGAGCGCCCCGGCGACCACAATGCCTGGGAGGGTACGGCTATCGTTTTCGATGGGCCCGAAGACTACCATGAACACATCAACGATCCCGATCTGCCCGTTAACGAGGACTCGCTGCTCTTCATCCGCTACTGCGGCCCCGTTGGCTATCCTGGATCAGCCGAGGTGGTCAATATGCTGCCACCGGACCGGCTGGTAAAACTCGGCGTTCCCACACTGCCTTGCATTGGTGATGGGCGACAGAGTGGCACATCGGCCAGTCCGTCCATTCTCAACGCCTCGCCCGAAGCAACTATCGGCGGCGGTCTGGCCCTGCTCCAAACCGGCGACCGGGTGCGCATCGATCTGAACAAGGGCACGGTTAACATGCTGGTGAGTGAGGGTGAGCTGGCCCAACGACACGAAGCGTGGCAGCCGCCCGAACTGAATCACCAAACCCCGTGGCAAGAGATATACCGTGATACGGTGGGGCAATTGGCTACCGGTGCCTGTCTGGAACTGGCGCTTAAATATCAGGGCCTGCGCAAGAATATCCCGCGACACTCTCATTAAGTAACTGCCCAAGAATAAGATAGAGATTTTCGAGGCACAGCGCCGGGCCCGTGAACAGAGTCAGGTCGAATCCAAGAGCAGCACCACGGTCGTGGCCGACCAGGCGGCGGTCGTTTCGGCCATCAAGGCGGTGCAGGCCGATGAACCTCAGGCCGAGGGGTCGTTTCAGGGAGGTCCTTTCTGTGCCATGGAGTTTGCCGGCGATCTGGATAAAATTGATTGACTTCACCCTATAGTTGCATAAAATTTTGAAATCCAACTTAGCTGCTGCAATAAAGACCATTGAAAGTATTGACTGATCCTGGATTCTGGTTGCTGGATCCTGGATGTCGTTGAAATTCACCGATAGTGTCCTGTTAGATATCCAGCATCGAGTATCA
>CACVKW010000324.1 GCA_902749685.1 Olavius sp. associated proteobacterium Delta 1
CATCAAGTATCAAGCATCCAGCATCTGCCCGGAAAAAGCAACGATCTCAGACATAACGGCCAGGCTAGATGACAAGAATTTATGCAATGTTAGGGTTAATTATGGGAGAACCAAATGAGTGCTATTTTAAAAAGACTGCAAGCCATTTTTATCAAACTCCCTGAGAATCTACCGGCCCAATATTCCGGGTCCAACTACTATCGTTTCCTGGTGACCGCCAATTACGGCTATCTGTCCTGCGGAATTATTCATTCGGTTCTGATCATCATATTCTTCCTGATCGACGTAACATCATTAGCCATTTATAATTTTGCCAGCACGTTCTTATGGGTTGCTGTCATTAAAATCAATCTGAAAGGGTATTGGAAGACCGCGTTAACCCTGGCTTACAATGAAGTCTTAATTCATTCGATTCTGTGCACCGTCAGTCGGAAGCAGTGGAATATGTCAAAACCATGCTTCCCCGACCGATACAAGAGGGAGCGGTGCGCATTGATTGGAAATTTATCCCTTCGAACTCTCTCGGCGGAGATGCTTTCGGGTATCACTGGCTCGATGATGACAATTTCGCCGTCTACCTGCTTGACGTCAGCGGGCATGGTGTCGGAGCAGCCCTTTTATCGGTCTCGGGAATGAACGCGCTGCGCTCTGAAACACTTTTACAAACGGATTTTTGCGAGCCGGAACAGGTACTGGCGTCTTTCAACAAGGCATTTCCGGGTGAGCAGCACAATGATATGTTTTTTACCATCTGGTACGGTGTTTATAATAAACCCTCCCAAAGCCTGGCCTACGCCAGCGGCGGGCATCCGCCGGCACTGTTATTCGGCGGGACGCCGTCCGATAAATCAGAGATGTTTATGCTTCGAACCAAAAATTATGTGATCGGGGTGATGCCCGACGCTGTGTATAAGAAAGGAACTCAGAAGGTTAATAATCCGAGCTGCCTGTATATTTTTTCCGACGGCGTCTATGAAATTCCCAGGGCTGATGGAAGGATGTGGCAGTTTAAGGAGTTTTCAGAATTCGTTCAACAACCAAACATCGAGAGACAGTCAGACATCGAACGTATTTTTCAACACGCTAAAAAAATAAATCAATTCGATTCTTTCGAAGATGATTTTACTATTTTAGAAATAGTATTTACTGACACTGAAATATCAGTTTAGATATGGAAGTCCACACTTTTTGAGTCATCGGTCAGATTGAGCAACGATAGCCGTTTTCTCGCAAGATTCCTAAGTTACGAAATCAGGATGTTAATTCAATCATCATATTTTATCTTTTATCGACACGGCACAATGATATTTTTGTGATTTAACTTCTCTGGTAAATATATCCACACCATTTGAGAACCCATTGCGAATTAAAAGCTTCTTAATTTTCTCAACACTGAAAAAATTAAAAATTGTGGTATTCAAATGTCTGCTTCTCAGTTGATCAATATCTTCGAAGGCAAGAAC
>CACVKW010000325.1 GCA_902749685.1 Olavius sp. associated proteobacterium Delta 1
CGGCCACTGAAGTGACTCCTGGTGAGGTCCATGAATCTCACCGCCTGGAATCGTTAGTCGACACCCATGAAAAAAACACCGAGACCACAGTTGAAACTGATACCTTTACCTGCCCTGCCGGCCAAACCCTGAAAAGACGCAAGTTTTTTAAAAAGCGTCAAC
>CACVKW010000326.1 GCA_902749685.1 Olavius sp. associated proteobacterium Delta 1
GCCCAATTAGCAGGTATTGGGTATTGGCTATCAGGTATTGGTTTGGTGGCCTTGCGTAACTCATTTTATATGGCCCTTGCGGGTGATATATTAAAAATCAAACCCATTCCTTAA
>CACVKW010000327.1 GCA_902749685.1 Olavius sp. associated proteobacterium Delta 1
ACTGATCCTGGATTCTGGTTTCTGGATACTGGATGTCGTTGAAATTCACCGATAGTGTACTGTTAGATATCCAGCATCGAGTATCAAGCATCCAGCATCAGCCCGGAAAAA
>CACVKW010000328.1 GCA_902749685.1 Olavius sp. associated proteobacterium Delta 1
ATTATCATTGCTGTCCAAAATAATTTGAAAATCAAATACTGCCTTTAATAAAAACAGGCAGTTATAAACGGGAAATTAGTGATTTAGAAATCAGGTTGTA
>CACVKW010000329.1 GCA_902749685.1 Olavius sp. associated proteobacterium Delta 1
TAGAGATAGAACAGCAATCTTGCAGCAACGATGATGCATCAAAATCCGGAACTGCGAATCAAAAGTATATATCCACCACTGATCCGGCTGCTTCGGTAATGCGCCGCGGCAAAGGTAAATCAACGCTTAAGTATCAAGTACACCGCAGCGTTGATCAAAAGTGTGAAGTCATTACGGCCACTGAAGTGACTCCTGGTGA
>CACVKW010000330.1 GCA_902749685.1 Olavius sp. associated proteobacterium Delta 1
GATCATAGACTTTCGATCCAAATTCTCCTGGGCGGCTTTTAATACGGTCTCAACGAAATCCCCCTGGCCCAGGATGCGCTCATCGCCCTTCATCCTGCTCTCGC
>CACVKW010000331.1 GCA_902749685.1 Olavius sp. associated proteobacterium Delta 1
GCCAAGACGGTGTACATGGGGCCAGGAGAAACATATAAGAGCCTGAACGCGGCATTTTCAGCCATGTCCGGCGGAGATACGCTGATTATTCGGGACGGAACCTACACCGGCACAGACAACCAGATCAGATACAACTTGGATCCGCCCAGTGGATCCGCAGGGTCATATACCAACGTCAAGGCTGAGACGCCGGGTCGGGTAAAATTCGACGGGCAAAACGCTCGATCGATGTTCGATGGCTACGGCACCTTCAACATGAGTTATGTGGTATTCGATGGGATACAATGGGTCAATTCCAACAACGGGCATGATTTGACCGGCTCCGCTCACAACAACCGGACTGCGCATCATGTCAAGTTCACACGGTGCGGATTCGAAGACAACATTTCGTTACAATATGCCTCCTACATATTGCTCGAAGATTGTTATGTATGGGGGTCGGGACGGTATAATTTTATTGCTTTTACCTCTGATCACGTGGTGTTCAGACGATGTGTCGCCAGGCTGGATGCTGCCAACGGCGGGGGCATGCCGATATCCAACTTCGTCAACTACACTTCCCAGTATGTGGAGTTTCAAAACTGCATCGCAATTGACAGCAACGACGATTTTTACAGCAATTTTGAAGGCGTCTACGGTGGCTTTTATATCCGGAAATCCAACACCATCGGCAGCAAAACGTACAGCAGCACAGACACAACTTTAAGGGGATGTATTACGCTAAACGTCAAGCATGACAGGTGGTCCAGCAGCCCGAGTGAGGCATTGGCTATCGGGTTCGGAGCACAAAACCTACGATTTGAAAACAGCATTTTCTGGGACATGATCAACGGAATGGTTATCGATAATGGTCTGGATTCCAACTATGTGTTCGATCACTGCACCTTCGGTTTGACGGCTTCCGGGTCATATGACGATATGCTGCTTGGTGCCGGCTCCTACGGCGACGTGTCGAATTCGATCTTTTACAGCATCAATGGAATAGCGCTCAATGACGTCAAATCCTCGACCAGAAACAGCTTCTATGATAACGGAACCGATAAATCTTCGATAGGGTCATCATCCGGCGATATTACCAACATAAATCCGCTTTGGCAGGAATCCAATCCCAATGGCGGACTGAAATATCTGCTGCGCATAGAACCCGAGGGCTCTCTGAAAGGCGCGGCAATCGATGGGGGCGACATTGGGGCAACCGTTATTAAAAAAATTGGGGTTTCCGGAACGCTGTGGGGTGAGACCGGTTATAATACGACAACCAATGAAGATCTCTGGCCCTGGCCCTATGAGGATGTTATAGCAGTTGCCTTTCGAACCGGTGTGGCCAACCCACCTTCAAACCGGGGTTTCTGTGCCTCGGACCAAACTCTGACAAAATACATCTGGGAATACCTTGGCAATCC
>CACVKW010000332.1 GCA_902749685.1 Olavius sp. associated proteobacterium Delta 1
AAGGTCAGCCAAATGACTAAGTATCTGAATTTATTAGATCTGGGATGAAAAATCGGGCAAAATGAAGCTGCTTTTTGCCTACAGACCGAAAACAAGAGTG
>CACVKW010000333.1 GCA_902749685.1 Olavius sp. associated proteobacterium Delta 1
AAAAACCTTCGTCGGTACCAGTGAAAATGCACTTTACATTCAAATTTGGACAGCATTAATTGCAATGCTGCTAATTAAGTTTCTTCAGTTCAAATCTAAAATCAGCTGGTCGCTGTCGAATCTGATCGCTTTTTTAAGATGGAACCTGTTTACTTACCGTAACTTATGGGAATGGATCGACAAACCATTTGAAACAAAACCGATTGTGCCCGAGTCTGTCCAATACCCGCTTCCATTCAAGGGTTTTGGACAGCATCGACTTTGAAAAGGTACAACCTGATTTCTAAATCACTAATTTCCCGTTTATAACTGCCTGTTTTTATTAAAGGCAGTATTTGATTTTCAAATTATTTTGGACAGCAATG
>CACVKW010000334.1 GCA_902749685.1 Olavius sp. associated proteobacterium Delta 1
ATTTCACTCTTGTCCAAAAACGGGTTTAGAATGAGTCATAAAGTGAGTAATAATACGAGTCATTGAAAAAAATCCTCCTTATATGTAGGGTGGTTGTTAA
>CACVKW010000335.1 GCA_902749685.1 Olavius sp. associated proteobacterium Delta 1
CCGACAACCTGGATCTGCTCTCCAAACCGAGGATGATACGGATAATTGACCGTCGCTAAAATTGGGTATTGATGGGCATTATGTGGTGGGTTTGTGGGGGCTTGGGGCTGGTGACAGCCCCCGGCTACCCGGTATTATAAATTTTCTGGCAGAAATATGAGTTATTACGAATGCCCACATTGCAGAAAGGGTGCCGCATCATTTCTACTATTTTGTTGGTTGCCCTTTTCACTTACCAACAAAGATAAATGTCCATATTGTTCAAAGGGGATTAAAATAAATTTTCTATCATTCTTTATGTTCTATTTAGCAATAATTGTACTTTTGGTAATCTTTGCTGGATTATTACCTTTGGGAATTTCGTTTATTCACAGAGGCGCAGCTCTCATAATAGTATATATGTCATTCATATTTTTGTTCTTTATCCAATTTTTTATCCCTGATATTATTCACCACTATTTTGGGACGAAGTTATTTTTACCTAAAACAAGCATTGACAAAGCATCATATAACAAGACCACTGGAGCAGACGGCGTGTAGTTAGCGATTTTACGTAAAGACCGTGCAGGATTGGAGCATATTTAGGCCCCTGCTCATTGGCAACGTTGTACTGTTCTTAGAAAAAATTGCGCAAATGAGAATATAGGACGAGGGTGTAATTCGTTTGGTAAAGCCTTTATTTAATTGTGTGCAACACGCTCGAGTTCTTCACGGATAACTTGACGGATCGCTGTCGCTGTTACATGTTCTTTTTTTTCGCTGAGGTATTCCCTGAGAGCTTCATTGATCATCGTTTGATATCCGAAGCCAGCGGCGTCAGAGCGTTCGCGGAATTTCTCAATTACATCATTATCCAGGTAAATGGTAATTCGAGTCTTACCTTTCTGCTTTACTACCTGACCTCTTTTGCCTTTGCTAAAATCATATTCCTTTTTCATAATATTTTCTCTCTTTTGGGGTTGCTTTACGGGCTGAAATCAACCGGATTGTGTCACCGTGATATGTATAGACAATAACCAATATCCTGCCAAATGCGTCAGAACCAACGGATAAAAAGCGTTGTTCTTGGTCAACAATTTGATCCTCGATAGTCAAGGCCTTTGGATCAAATAATACAGATTCTGCGTCAGAGAATCGAATTTTATGTTTTCGAATGTTGGCTTCGGCCTTTTGAGGATTCCATTTGATTTCCATATGTGATATTATGCATACATTATATGTATTTGTCAAGATTTATGATCATGGCTGTAAATAACTGAAAATTAATACTATAACATTTTCCCGTACAACAAAGGGATGAACCAGACGGGAAAAACTATGCGGTTTTACGTGAAGGCCTTGCTGGCTTGAAAACCATGTAGCCCGCTGGCTATCCGCAAACGTTCGGCTTTAAACCTTTTGTGTTGACATTAGGCACACATTGTAATAAATTTAATCCATGGACTATTATAAATGGAACAAGGAAAAGAACGAAAGGCTCAAAACAGAACGTGGTATCAGTTTTGAGCAATTAACCATGCATGTTGAACGAGGTGATCTGCTTGATATTGTAACTCACTCCAACCAGTCAAAATATCCGAACCAACAGGTACTTGTCGTTGAAATTAATAACTATGTCTATCTTGTTCCATTTATTGAAAATGAAAATGGTAAGTTTTTAAAAACGATAATTCCGAGTCGAAAAGCCACTCGTAATTATTTAGGAGGCAAGAATGGGAAAAATGATACTCGATAAAGACGAACAAGAGATTCTCGAATCATTTGAACGAGGTGAGTGGAAGTCAGTAGAAAATGTTAAATCAGAAATTATGAAACACCAGCAGTATGCACGCAAAACCTTGAAAAAGGATAAGAGAGTTAACATCAGAATATCTTCTAAAGTTCTGGAGGAAATCCAAGCTCTTGCTGCAGAAAATGGAATTCCATATCAAACACTTATGTCCAGCATTCTGCACCGTTATGTTTCTGGCTATCTCATAGAAAAACCAAAGCCGAACAAATCATTTGAGTCTGACGCCTAATATCCCGCGGCTTTTGAAGTTATGCTTCCAGCTTATTTCTTTCGATCTTGAGCGTTTCTGGTATTTACTCGGTGCAGCTCAATTTAGCGTTATAAGGGCAGGAAATTGGGAAAATACTGAAAGGAACCGATTTTAGGTGAGGTGTCTATAAACTTCTTTTCGGTGACCTATCTTCAAAATCACAATTAACAAAATATCTCCGTGAATTTCATAAATAATACGATAGTCACCAACTCTAATCCTATGAAAAGGATTGTCGCCTTTCATTTTCGTTGTAGCAGGATCCGGCAAATTCTCAGAAAGGCTATCAATTTTAACGGCAATTCGCTTTTGATCAGATTTTGGAATTTTCCTGAGTGCTTTAGCCGCAGATCTTTTGAATTCAATTCTGTATTTCAAATATCAAGTTCCTCTCGAAGCTTTTCCCATGAAATACTTTCGCCCGGTTCATTTCTAGCTTTCCAGGCTTCTTCAATATCCATTTGTTCTTCTATTTCTTGCAAGAGCTTCAAATCTTCCATTGAAACAATAGCAGCAAGCGCTTCGCCTCGTCTTGTCAAAACGAATAATTCTTTTCCGTATGCGACTCTGTTTATGATATTCGCAAATTTTTTTCTTGCATCAGCAGCGGATATTTTATTTAGCATGACATACCACCTTCTGTACCAAATTTTATAATTGTATAATTTGTACATATAGTACAACAAACATTAATTTGTGTCAACAGCCAAGATGGTGTAAAATAACAGTATCTTATAACAATCCAGTGGAGCAGACGACTTGAAGATAGCGGTTCACCGTAAAGGCCATGCAAGCTTGGCATGTATTTAGGCCGCTGCTCACCGGCAGCATTATGCCTCAAAGGAGGAACTGAATGGAAAATGAAAATTATCTTGTGGCAACAATCAAGCCTTGGAATATTAAAGTTTTTAATGAAGTCATTAAGCATTATAAAGGCAAGTGGCACTTGATTACGGAACCAGCTGAAATAACCGTTGATAAGATTAAATCTATTAGTCCAAAATATATCTTTTTCCCTCATTGGAGTAGTATCGTTCCCAGAGAAATATTAGATATTGCGACTTGTGTTTGTTTCCATGAAACAGATTTACCGTATGGCCGTGGCGGTAGTCCCTTGCAGAATCTAATTACTCATGGACATAAAGAAACATTTGTAAGTGCATTGAAGATGTCCGAGGAACTTGATGCTGGCCCCATTTATTTGAAGAAGCCGTTATCTTTAGAAGGATTGGCGGAAGAAATATTTATTAGAACTGCAAATATTGTTGCAGAAATGATAAAAACAATAGTCACTGAAAACCCAAAGCCAAAGGAACAGGTTGGTAAATCTACTCTTTTCCAGAGACGAAAACCAAGTCAAAGCAAAATACCAACAGAGAAAAATACTCTTATAGATATATTTGATCACATTAGAATGCTTGACGCAGAAAGTTATCCCAAAGCATTTTTAGAAAGTGATGGTTTCAGGTATGAAATATCAAGGCCAGCACTGAAAACAGGTGAAATTTTAGCCGATGTTCGCATTACCAAAATAGAGGGAGATCGTAATGATTGATTTAAAACAATATAAAAAAGTTCTAACTTTTTTCGCTCACCCAGATGATGAAACCTTGGCGGCCGGAGCAACAATTAAAAAATTGACTAACATTGCGGGGGGGGGTGAAGTTCATGTAGCAATTCCTGCCACGGGAATTCATAGCAGACGAAATATCCAAGAAGAAAAAGGACGTGATAATGACATGATTGAGCTACGTCAAGATTGCGAAAAAGCAATGGCTGTGTTGGGTGTTCATTCCAAAAACATCTATCTTGGTAGTTTCCCTGACAATGAAATGGACAAACACTCTTTGTTAAAGTTGATTCACTGGTTGGAAGAAATAATAAGTAAAGTAAAACCTGATTTGATTCTTACACATCACCGTTACTGTACAAATATTGACCACCAATATTGCCATGATGCTGCTGTCGTTGCAACAAGACCGGGACTGAACGACCATGTGACTGTATTATGTGGGGAGGTTCCAAGTAGTACAGGTTATCTCAAGCCTGTTCAATGGGAGCCCAATTGCTATATTGAGGTTTCTGAAAGTGATGTTGAATCAAAAATAAAAGCAATGGAAACATATAATGGTGAGGCACGCCCCGATCCGCATCCACGTTCGAGAGAGGTATTGAGTGCTTTAGCTAAAGTAAGAGGCTCAGAATCTGGATTTTATTTTGCTGAATCTTTTATGATTTCCAAGATATTTGCGTAGCCCAAAAAGGCATATCGGGATAGGGAGGAGCCACGCAGCTCCCCCCTCCCACACCACCTTGCATCCGCCTCCGGCGGACTGCGTGGTTCGGCTGATCCCCGATAACGGGATTGCTTCGCGAACAGGCAAATTCAGCTCCAGGGGAACCAAAGCCCAAGTGATTTAAAGTGTTTGTCAGGTAAGGCGATATTAACCCATTTTACCCTAACATTGCATAAATTCTTGTCATCTAGCGTGTCCGTTATGTCTGAGATCGTTGCTTTTTCCGGGCAGATGCTGGATGCTTGATACTTGATGCTGGATATCTAACAGTACACTATCGGTGAATTTCAACGAC
>CACVKW010000336.1 GCA_902749685.1 Olavius sp. associated proteobacterium Delta 1
CTGGATGTCGTTGAAATTCACCGATAGTGTACTGTTAGATATCCAGCATCGAGTATCAAGCATCCAGCATCTGCCCGGAAAAAGCAACGATCTCAGACATAACGGCCA
>CACVKW010000337.1 GCA_902749685.1 Olavius sp. associated proteobacterium Delta 1
ACAACCACCCTACATATAAGGAGGATTTTTTTCAATGACTCGTATTATTACTCACTTTATGACTCATTCTAAACCCGTTTTTGGACAAGAGTGATTTATGCTGTAAATACAATTTTAGAGAAATAAATGCCAAACGAAATCATACCATACCTTGAAATGTGTCAGCGTGAAGGTGTTAGCCTTCAGCGTGGAATGAATTTCGAACTCCGCGACCATCATTCTGTGATCCTGATGTCAGTGCGTCCAAACGCTCCTTATGCGGACCGACTTGAGGATGATGGGACGACATTGATTTACGAGGGGCACGATGTACCCCGCTCCTCACAAAATCAGAACCCTAAGACCGTGGACCAGCCAGCACACACGCCCGCTGGCAACCTAACGCAGAACGGACTTTTTCATCGGGCAGCGCAACTGTTCAAGTCTGGCGAACGAGAACCGGAGCGGGTAAGAGTTTACGAAAAAATCAAGCAAGGGATCTGGTCATACAACGGCATATTCCACTTGGTGGATTCTTGGCAGGAGCCAAGTGAAGGACGTCAAGTATTCAAGTTCAAACTCGTGGCAGTCGAGGGAGAGGAGGATTTTTCCGTTCCTGTTCCCTCTCAATCAAAGCCACGTCGTATAATACCGACCTGGGTCAAACTTGAGGTATGGAAGAGGGATGGAGGCAAGTGCATAATGTGCGGCTCTGATGAAGATTTGCATTTTGATCACATCATCCCATGGTCAAAGGGAGGCTCATCTTCAACACCAGATAATATTCAACTTCTTTGCGGAAGACACAACCTCCAAAAGCACGATAAAATTGAATGAATGGCCAACAAAGGCATGAAGATGGACGGGCTATATCTTGCGGTTTCGATGGACCTTGGTTGTATTCCATTGAAGTGGCTTTCACCATTTTTGGGGGTTGTACTCGCCCGCCACTTATGCCATGCATTAGGTGCTGTAAATTAGGAGGTTATTATGAACGTCGAGCCTTCAAAAGTGCTTGATGTCGCAGTCAGTCTATACACATATGCAGGAAATAACTATGCGACTCAATGGAATCTAGTTTCAGTAGTTGTTTTAGGTTATCTTTCTTTTTTTTTTACCGAATTATTCAATAAATTAACAAAAGTTGGTCACTACATTCTACTTTCTGGGATCGCTTACTATTTTTATTTGAGTTCCACATGGGTGCTTCAATCAATTAAGCTACTTGATAATTCATCAGAAATAATTCAGTCCTACACAAACAGTGCTCTATATGATGGGATGGCAACGCTATCAAGTTGTGATGTGATTTGGATTCATCGCTTATTGGCTGTGATCGTGATTCTTGTTGCTGTCACAAGAATTCATCATATTAGTTTAAAAAAGCTTTTAGCTTGGTGGAAGCCTAATGATAATTAGAAAGGTAATAAGTTACGCTAATAATGTGTTTTTCATTTCTTTGTTTTCGCTTCTTTTTTGGCAAAGTGTGTGCGCAGAGAGTATGCTATTTTTCAAAATGGGTAAGTATGTTGGTTATTGGGATAGCTGCGAATATCCTGATAGAGGAGGTGTGGCTGTAAATATCCAATCCGTTGGTGATGATTGGGTCCGCATATACTATGAGATAGAAGGTAGCCCAATCTTCGATGGAACTCCCTACCCAAGTAAAAAGATAGTTAACTTTGGACTCGATATTGGTGAAAATGCACGGCGAGCGACTTTAACCTATCAATTTCCATTTCCTTATCTCAACTTCCTTTCTGGCTTTTTTAAAAAGAGTATTATACTCAAAGGTTGCTACGAGAATCTCGTTGAAGGCGGAAAGAAAATTCACGTTAGTGATGAAGACTTGGATCTCAAGTTGACCATCTCAGGGAAACGGATATATGGCACCTATATATATAATGGGTATGGAAACGATAGTGGAGTATTTTCTATGGTATTGGCTGGAAGTGGAGAGAATGCAAGGATTACAGAGGCCATATGCAATTAGCAATTGTAAATCCTTTTCAGCCAACAAAAGGCCATTTTTAGCTACGACGCTTTGCACCTAACAAACCTAATTCTCGTGCCCAGCTAAATCCGAATCGCTGGGATTCTACCAAGGAGGTGGATGAAACTTGATATTGTTACCCAGTGGGTGACCGCACATGGTGTA
>CACVKW010000338.1 GCA_902749685.1 Olavius sp. associated proteobacterium Delta 1
ATCAAGACCGAGACGATAACAACTGAAGTGTCAAAGAAAAAAAGTATGTTTTTTTTCTTGCAGGGGGGT
This sequence comes from Olavius sp. associated proteobacterium Delta 1, assembly GCA_902749685.1. Lineage (GTDB taxonomy): Bacteria > Desulfobacterota > Desulfobacteria > Desulfobacterales > JAFDCJ01 > JAFDCJ01. Next base: position 70 of record CACVKW010000338.1, read on the forward strand.
GTTTTTTCTCTTGACAAGCCCTTTAATGGGTGAC
>CACVKW010000339.1 GCA_902749685.1 Olavius sp. associated proteobacterium Delta 1
TACTCGATGCTGGATATCTAACAGGACACTATCGGTGAATTTCAACGACATCCAGTATCCAGAAACCAGAATCCAGGATCAGTCAATACTTTCAATGGTCTTCA
>CACVKW010000340.1 GCA_902749685.1 Olavius sp. associated proteobacterium Delta 1
CTGCCCTGCCGGCCAAACCCTGAAAAGACGCAAGTTTTTTAAAAAGCGTCAACCCTATGAATATATTGCTGCTGCGGGCACATGTAACAGTTGCCGACTTAAGCCGCAGTGTACTAAGGCCAAATCCGGTCGAACCCTCAAGCGCCACGTCAGACAAGGTGATTTAGATTCTATGCTGACGCAAGCACGCAGCCGGGAATCTAAAAAAGATATCAGAACCCGCCAGCATCTGATGGAAAGATCATTTGCACAAGCCACACACTATGGATTCAAGCGCGCACGCTGGCGAAGACTGTGGCGCGTTCAAATACAGGAATACCTGACCGCTGCAATCCAAAACATTAAGATTCTACTAAAAGA
>CACVKW010000341.1 GCA_902749685.1 Olavius sp. associated proteobacterium Delta 1
ATACGGGTTGTCACGACAGGCATCCAAGATGATTATATTGACCCTGCTACCAGCTGCTTCCATCTTTCCAAGTATCCTACCAGCAGCCACACCTTCAAATTCGATATCAGTCTCAGTAGAAACATAGGAACCTATCGGTATCAAAAAGTTTTGACCTTTAACCTGCATTCCATGGCCTGCAAAAAAGAAGAGGCCTACATCAGCTGAGCGTAGTTTTTTGCCAAACTTATCGATAGCTATAAGCATATCACCTTTATTGGCGTTTATTTTTCGAATAACCTCAAAGTTTGAGTTTCTTAGCATTGTAGCCATGTCATTGGCATCATTAGCAGGATTCTTTAGAGGGGAACTCTTATACTCCCCATTGCCAATAACTAGAGCGAGACGTTTCTGTTGAACTCTCAATGCACGTTGAGAATATCCAAAAGATGGAATAAGTAAGATGGTTATCAGAAAGGCACTTAGAACATGATATCTTTTCATACGGCCCCCATTGAGTCTAATAACAATTCGATATCTATAGAGAATAATTAGGCAAGTGTCAATAAATGGTCGAATCTTTTAATTGACTATAATTGGCAGACAGAGATGCCATATAATATCTGATATCAACTGATAAGAACTCGCTTTCGATAGGGCGAACTATAGGATGGGCAAACCTTGTGTGTCAAGTGGCACGTGAGGCAATATATATCTCATCAGCCTTTGGGTAAGATAAGGGACGTTGTTTACAAATGTTCTTATTAGTTTCTCCTAATATGCCCCCGATTACAGAGGTGAGTCAGCTCCTGTTCACCGGATCTTTTCATGAATTCATTATCTATACTGGCTGCTCTTGCTCCCGGCAAATGCACTCCACCCACAGCACTTGAACACACTGAGAAATCTCATACATAGCTTTGTACAATTTGTAAACAACGTCCCCTAAAACCGCA
>CACVKW010000342.1 GCA_902749685.1 Olavius sp. associated proteobacterium Delta 1
ATAATGTCTGCGGGCTTCCAGAACCTTGCCACCAAAAAGATTAAGTATATAATCGACATCTTGAAAACCAGGCTCTGTTTTTCCCATCAGGGCGTAATGTCCGCAGTAAGGGTA
>CACVKW010000343.1 GCA_902749685.1 Olavius sp. associated proteobacterium Delta 1
AGCTGCTTCAACCAGTTAATTATTATGACAGCAAAGCAATAATTTTTCAAATTTTTGTTCATATTGGTTTTCAAATTTGAATTCAAAAGCGCCTTGATACCCGTTCGGCAGTGTTTAAGACGCAGCTCAGCATCCAAGACGATACTCCACATAAATCAACTCTGTTAGAAATCACAAAATATTCTAAGATGTGTCCCAGGCCGGCGGATTCGGAGATACAACCGCTGCGACCGACTTGAGCACAAAGCCCATGCGATG
>CACVKW010000344.1 GCA_902749685.1 Olavius sp. associated proteobacterium Delta 1
TACAACCTGATTTCTAAATCACTAATTTCCCGTTTATAACTGCCTGTTTTTATTAAAGGCAGTATTTGATTTTCAAATTATTTTGGACAGCAATGAGGGTATAGTCTTATCTATCTGGTTAATAGGGCAGTTAATCATAGTGGCGTTTGCACTTATTAGCTGACCTTCTACCTTAGCCGTAAAGATTTTCAATCTACCTCATTGCTTCTACATCTGTCACTTTACCTAAATAGCGCTGGGTCGCTGACAGATGATCATGCCGCAAGATAACCTTGCTGACGACATTGAGTGAAATTGAAAATGAATATTTCAACTTTTTTTTCAGAACAAGCCAGAAGACCCGGTGGATTATTTGGGCGGAGGGTAATGCTTTTTTGAATGACTTCGTCAGGGAGCTAAGGTCAGTTCAAGCTGATGATCACATAATTGAAATTGGGTTTGGCACTGGGAAACTGATCTATAAGATGGCTCAACAAATTGATAAAGGACTTATCGAAGGGGTTGATTTTTCAAAAGTGATGGTATCAATTGCCCAAAAAAGAAATAAAAAGAACATAGCGAAAGGAATGGTAAAAATTTTTGAAGGAAATTTTGATAAAATGCCGTATGAAAAAGAAACATTTTCAAAGGGAGCGATTTCGGCTATTTTCCCATAATCGTACACAGTGTCGCCTGGACTTGTAACTACCCCTGATCACAGGTGCTCTACCTTGGTCGCAATCCAATTTTAACTCTTTAATTTTCGGCTTGCAGGACCATTACCCGAATGGCTGTGGGTTTTGAAGCGTTGCAGGGATTGTTGACCTGCGGGCAGTTGGAAAGAACGCAAAGTGCGTCCATGTCAGCTAGCAAATCAATGTAATCACCGGGTTTAGAGTGCCCATCCGTGAAAACCGCATCCGCCAATTTTCCTTCCTCTAACACGGGAACGTTGCAGAACAGATTGACATTGGGGACAATATCTTTCCAGCCGAGGCCATGAGGCTTTAAAGCACTGAGAAAATTTTCCCTACATCCGGGGGTGTCCCTGACCCCGTAAAGCAATTCATTGCTCCATGAACTGCAGCACCCCCCGATGGTATCATGAATCCCGCAGGTGTCCTCAACGATGGTAAATATGGGACGGGCTTTATCTGTAAATAGTATGTGTCCTTTGGTCAATCGAAGTGTTTTAGAAGCTTTAATCGTATTGGGCGCATTGTACCGCTCCTCGGTTTTTTGAGCATTATAACACAGAAAATCTACTGCCTGCTGTCCTTTAAGGTCAATGATGCGCAGAATCTGTCCCCTTTTGACAATCCCGCTCCAGGGCAATCCGGGTGGGACGATCTGATCGACCAAAATCGTTTTTTTGGTATGATCGGTCATCTTATTTCTCCGTTTATGGTTTACCCTCCCAGTTTCTTCTCAGTCCACAGTAATAATAATAGCTCGTTTATCGACAAGACTATACCCTATAGTTGCATAAAATTTTGAAATCCAACTTCGCTGCTGCAATGAAGACCATTGAAAGTATTGACTGATCCTGGATTCTGGTTTCTGGATA
>CACVKW010000345.1 GCA_902749685.1 Olavius sp. associated proteobacterium Delta 1
ATTAACAACCACCCTACATATAAGGAGGATTTTTTTCAATGACTCGTATTATTACTCACTTTATGACTCATTCTAAACCCGTTTTTGGACAAGAGTGCCCTGGCACTACACTAAAAATGTTCTTAGACACTGGCTGGGCATATTAACTGTGGGGGCAAATATGGTTGGCGCCGGCATTGTCACATCCTACTTTTTATTTTTCGAGCAGAGCTTTCCGGAGGTGAACCTTAAAAATTACATCGTCGTGATCGGCGTCATGTTTGTCGCGCTGGTAATTATCGGCACTCTTTTTTTTCGATACTGGCAAAAAGACCTGATTAAATTCGTTAATTTAAAACTGAACGGGCACGGAGCCGATATTGATCTGACGATAAAAGCTCAGCGCAAAATTCTGAATCTTCCCCACGTTTCGTCACTGGTGAGTATGTTTAACTGGTTTTTGGCGGCCATTACCATGACAACCTATAATTTTATTGATTATACAGAAAGCTCACTGACGGAAATTATTTTTTCTAGTTTGAGAACTTTTGTCGGCGTCATTATTGCCGGAACCGTCACCTGTGCGATCATCTTTTTTAGCGTTGAAATATTTTGCCGCAAAATATGGCCCTGTTTTTTCCCTGACGGCGGACTGATTAAAGCCGCCGGTGTTATTCGTCTCAAACTTCGCAGTCGCATGCTGATCATATTCGTTCTGGCCAGTTTGCTGCCCATCATCTTAATGGCTGTTCTTTCATACAACAAAGCCCAATTGATGCTGCAGATGCCCCCGGCGGACGTCATCGGCAGTCTTTTGTATTTGACGGCTTTTTTGATGGTAGTTGCGCTGGCTACGGCCATCATTTTATCACACATATTTGCCACCAGCATCATTGCGCCGGTTCGACAGATGGAAGCTGCGATGGTCAAAGTGGAAGCCGGCAACTTTAAGACTCGGGTACCGATCCATTCCAATGACGAACTGGGTGCTTTAGCAGAGCATTTCAACCAGATGACCGTCGGTCTTCAAGAGCGTTATCGGCTCAGACGCTCCCTGGACCTGGCCAAAGAAGTGCAGCAAAACCTGCTGCCCAAAACAGATCCCGTAGTCGCCGGGCTGGACATTGCCGGCCAAAGTATCTACTGCGATGAAACCGGCGGAGATTATTTTGACTATTTAGACAGCAGGGAACTGGGGGAGCAAAAATTCGCTGTTCTGGTCGGGGATGTTTCCGGCCACGGTATCCCATCGGCCTTGCTGATGGCAACAGCACGAGCCTTTATTCGGCAACGCACCACCCGATCGGGCAGCATCGCCGAAGTGGTGTCCGATGTCAATCGGCAGCTGACTAGAGACGTAGAAGAAACCGGCCGCTTTATGACCCTGTTTTATCTGCTGATAGATCAGGCCGATCGAAACTTGCAGTGGGTCCGCGCCGGTCACGATCCGGCCCTTTGCTATGATCCGGCGTCGGATTGCTTTGATGAATTGCGCGGTTCCGGCATCGCCCTGGGAGTTGATGATGGCTGGCACTATACCGCCTATGAAAAATCCGGTTTGAAAAAGGGGCAAATCATTTTGCTAAGTACCGACGGAATCTGGGAAACCCGCAACCCGGCCGGAAACATGTTCGGCAAAGATCCCATCCATAAAATAATCCGGCAAAAGTCGGAAGCTGCCGCCGGCGAAATTGTAGCGTCCATTATCGCTGAGCTGGAACATTTCCGGCAACATGGGCAACCGGCTGACGACATTACCCTGGTCGTCATTAAGATAGCAGAGTAAAGAATCGTGGCCTCGAACTTCCCCAACGGTTATTTGCGAACAGAATTAAGGTAGTAACATGCTGAATATGAACAGCTTTCGTTAGACAGAAAAAAATTTAATTGACACATTCAGGGTAAACTATTAAAATTTATTTAAATACCGACAATTATCAACGGCAGCGGCTGAACCGCCACCAGACTATGAAATTCGCAGTCGGTCGTATTTTGTTATTACCTGAATTTTTCATGCAGACCGCTGAGACACCAAAAACACAGAAAACCTTCAGCACTAAAAGCGACGGGATCATCATAGGAGCTTGGGTATGATAGCTTCGGACCCGACCCTGGGCCAATTCGGCCCTACGGCACGGTTGTTCAATCTGGTAAATGATATGCCTAAAGACCAGCAGTTAATCCTGCTAAAGCAGCTGGTAGGAGCAAGGGTTGCGCCCCATCTGTATAAGTTGATTGCGGATATGACCGAAGAACAGCAGATCCTCCTGTTGGAACAAATGGGTGAATCTCCACAGGTGGAATTGCCCGTCCAAACGTTGAATATTGAAGAATCCGACGCCTCAATGCGGGAAAACGTTCGCAAACCATGTCTGGTCAATGCCAATTACAGTGTGCAAGATCGAAAAATTAAAAGTTATATTTTGGACATCAGTATCGGGGGTGTCTTTATTGAATCCGATGCAAAATTTACCATTGGAAAAGAGTTGCTGTTAAAATTTACGTTACCCAATCATCCCCAACCACTCGCATTTAGAGGCAAGATTGCTTGGAATGGTGCCAAAGGTTTTGGCTTAAAATTTGAAAATGTCAGCGTACTTCAAGGCGATATTTTAAAATCTTTTATCGCGCAAAATGAATAATACCGGAGGGCATATGAAATTGTTAAACATATTAATCATTTTGACGTTGACTGTTTTTGGAGTTTCGGCCGTGAACGCCGACATTTATACCTGGGTCGACGATAATGGCGTCAGGCATTATAGCGATTCCCCTCCCGAGGATGCGGAAGACGCCAAGGTATTGTTTCCGGAATATGAATATGATGAAGCGGCAGATAGGAACCGAAACAAAAAGGATAGGCAACAGTTGAATTCGCTGATCAAGGATATCGAAGCAGACAATGCCGCTGATCAGGCTGCGGCTAGAAAAAAAGCACAAGACGCGCAACAGAATCAAAAGCCCACCCGCGAAGAGCTCATAGCAGCCGAAAAGGAGCGGCTGGAAAAGAAAATCGCTTTTTTAGAGGGGCAGCCCCTGGAGTATTTCGGATCCCAAAGAAATAAAATCGTCCGCATCGGGTATTACCATTATCAGATACAAGGCTTGATGCAGGATCCGGACAAATATTTCAATCAGCCCGCATCATTCGAAGGCAATGTCAAATATCCGGCCGGCAGCGATCCGGATCATGCGTCAGGTGGAGGCGGATATTGATATTTTTTGGAATTGATTACCCATTTTGATGTTATCAGTTGGTAAATTTAGATCATACATTGTGCCACTTTATTGTGTTAATCCCGCCCATATGGACGGGGGAGGAGAAGCGGTATTTAAAACATATATGGAATTTTACCTATCCGGGAGGAAATTTATGAAACATTTTTTATCATGGTCCGGCGTATGCGTTGCGATCGTAGCGTTATGCCTTTTGGTGCCATATTCGATCCATGCCCAGCAAACCGGTAATTTGAATGTAGCAACTGCTGTTATCTGTAAAACTATCGCTGATCGTCAGGCGGTAGAACCCGGCACAAGTTTTTCGGTTTCCGTCGGCAGGCTCTATTGCTACAGCAAAATTACCGATATTCAGTCTTCAACAAAAATTATACATGTCTGGTACTTCGGGGATACAGAACGCGCACGCGTATCGTTGGCCGTCAATCCGCCAAGCTGGCGAACCTACAGTTCGAAAATTATTCAAGCCCATGAAATCGGCAAATGGCATGTGAAAATTCTCGATGCATCCGGCAATTTACTGAAAGATGTTGAATTTGAAATCACGCCCTGAAGCCCGAATCGTTACATTCTCCTCCTTCGCTCATATGGGCGGGTCTGACTGTGACCGTCAGGGCAATTGAGGCCGGGGGGTTGCATTTGCGGCCGGAATTCGTATCCGGAAGTAATCCTTAAGCTTTTTATCAACAACCCGATATACGATTAATAGCCTGAATACTCAGAGGCTGTTTTTTCTGGTACCAGGCTATTGGTTTTGGGTGATTTCAGTTTGCTGATCGGAGGTTTTATGTCTATCGCCAACATGTTGAGCATAACTTCAAACCCTTTCGTGTCGATGCTGATATGGATCGCGCTGCTGCTGGTGACGCTGTTTTTCGCTCGCAAAACGTTTCATCGTGCCGTCGGCGCTTTATGCAAGATTATCCATAACGCCATGCGGCTGGCAGCGGCATCCGTGCTGTCGACCGAAAAAAGATTGGTGCAACACAATCGCGAAGTGCTGGTGGCAGCCGGTCTGGAAAAAGCCGAACGGCTGGTGGAAAGGGAATTCGGTCGAATCAATGCCGCGGTAATCAGAGACCTGGAAAGTTTTCCACATCTTCAGCTCCAGCTGACGGAGCTCACCACCCGTTTGGATGAAGACTACCGCAGTAGTGCCGATCTGCCCCCATCCTTGCCGAACTGGCTGCCGATCATCGATTCGATAGCAAATATCGAACACAGCGGCGATTCAATGGTTGCCAACATGCTGGGGGAAATCAATCGCACCCTGAAAGAACAGCACAAATCTGCCATCGATAACTACCGTAACTCCAATGCCCAGCGCCACTCAATTTTAAATAAAATGCTGCCGGTTTGGCGCAAACTGCAAAAAGGCCTCGAGGCGGTCGACAAATCCATCGGAAATTTAAAACAGCGTGCGAAACGAATCGACCGCAGTATGGACGAGTACGAACAAATACGGTTGCAAACAGACCAGGCGGCCCGAATGCTCTCCGCCTCATCTCTGACTCAATTTTTTATTTCCGGTGTGTTTTTAATCATCGCGTTTGGTGCGGCATTGATCAACTTCAACCTGATTACCTTGCCCATGTCTGCAATGGTGGGCATAGCCAGCCACATCGGACCTTACAAAACATCGGATGTTGCCGCCCTGTTTATTATCCTGATCCAGTTGACAATCGGGTTGTTTTTGATGGAATCGCTGAGAATTACACGTCTATTTCCGGTCATCGGCAGCATGGATGATAAAATGCGGCGTATGATGGGCTGGATAACCTTCGCCTTGTTGGCCACACTGGCGGGGGTTGAGTCAGCTTTAGCCTTTATGAGCGATCAGATTGCCCAGAATATGGAAGCACTCCGTCTGACCCTGTCGCCGGGATTCGACCAAAACGGGATCATGACCAGCATGATTCCCACCGTCGGGCAGATGATTATCGGATTTATCCTGCCTTTTGCTCTGGCATTTGTGCCCATTCCGATGGAGTCCTTTATTGCGGCTTCCCGCACGGTGCTGGGTATCGTGGCCGCCGGGGTTCTGAGGTTTTTGGCTTTTGCACTGCGCTTGATCGGAAATACGGGATATTACATCGGCCGATTGATTGTCAACCTGTATGATTTGATTATCTTTCCGAGCATATGGCTGGAAGGCGTGATTGCGGGTCCCAGGGCCGCAAGCACTCCGGCACCCCAGAACCAGTTTTATGAAGACGACACCATCACGGATCAAGCGATGGATAATATCAACGATAATAAAGATAAAATGGATTTTAAGGAGCAGCAAGAATAAGACGAATCACACCGGCGTTCTCTTTCCCGGCGTTTAATGCAGTCATCATTTTGAATCGAAAGCCATCCCTCGCATCGCAAGGGATGGCTTAAATATTTGCGCTAAGATTCTAAATATAGATCAAAGCCCTTCCATAACTCACTTGGCATTTGCTAAAATCCGATTTGTAATTAATTTGTTTTTATTGTAAGGGAATGAAAATTCTTAAATAGCTGGAGCGCGATTAACTGCGATGCGCTGCGTAAATCCATGCGGCACATCTATGCCGGCGGCAACCCGAAACACCATCCGTTTAACAACTTGCAGAAGCTCTGAGATATCAATAATATGAGCACAAACCTATCATTTGAGGCCGCCAGGGATAAATCTCCGTTTGCCATTCGAAATGTTCGGCTATTCATCGCATTTCGTATTTTTTTCAATGCACGGTTTTACTATCCGGTTTTCACCATATTATTTTTAGATTTCGGATTGACCCTCGAACAATTTGCGCTGCTGAATGCCGCCTGGGCGGCAGCCATCGTTCTGCTGGAAGTACCTTCGGGAGCCCTGGCCGATACTTTTGGACGGCGGAATCTATTGGTTGTGACGGGGGTATTGATGGTGATTGAAATTGCGCTGTTGTGTTTCGTGCCCCTGGGCAATGCCGATTTGCTGTTTGCGGTGTTTCTGGTTAATCGGGTGTTGAGCGGAGCGGCTGAGGCCGCCGCCAGCGGTGCCGATGAGGCAATCGCATACGATACATTAAAAATAGAGGGCCAGGCCGCTGATTGGCCGCGGGTACTCGAAAAACAGATGCGGATGCAATCCATTGCCTACATCGGTGCCATGAGTGTCGGTGCAGCTGTTTATGATCCGGCGCTGATGCAGCGGGTATTGAATGCTCTGGGGTTAAATGTCCAGTTGACCCAGGAGATTACCCTGCGGTTCCCATTATATCTCACCCTTATGATGGCCGTCATGACTCTGTTAACCACGTTGCGTATGCAGGAGCAAACGCTGTCCAAATCCGAATGTGACCAGTCCGAACACTGCCCTACCTCTATGCTGCAGGCGTTCAAATTGACCCTGCAGGCCGGCGGTTGGATCCTGAAAACACCATTTGCACTGGTCATCATTTTCGCCGGTCTAATGTTTGATAACTGTATTCGCATGGTCATTACTTTGTGCAGCCAATACTACCGGCTAATCAGCCTGCCGGAGGCATCATTTGGACTGATTGGCTCAGGCTTTGCAGTACTGGGTCTGGTCATACCACGACTGGCCTACAAAATGCTACACCGTCACTCACCCAGCTATAATTTGGGCATAATGGCCGTTTTGACCGGGCTCGGTCTAATTGGCATGACGTTTTTTCTACCCGTCATCGGACTGCTTCCGTTAGCCCTGCTTTCGGCCGTGATGTATTTGGGCCGCTTTTTTGAGAGCCATTATCTGAACCGCATCACAGCCTCCCACCAACGGGCCACCGTATTGAGCTTTAAAGGATTGTCGTTTAATCTGGCATATGGCCTGATCGGGGTACTGTATTCTATTTTGCTGGCATTTTTACGTCCGCAGCTTGCCGCAACCATTCCGGGCTTAAACCGCCTTGATCTTGAAAACGCTGTATTTATCGAATCCATGGGGTGGTTTCCCTGGTATTTTATTCTGACCATGACCGCTTGGCTGGTGGTCGCTCGCTGGCAGCTGAAGGATACCGATGTGCACAAAAGGGCGGGGTAAATGGGATTCTTGCACTGGATGATTTTTATTGCCTTAATTCAAAAATCCGATTATCACAAGTGAAATAGATAATTAAAATGCGGAGCATAAAGTAATTTAGCCGCCGGCACTTAGATCTAACAAGTATCTTCAGTCTTCAATTAACCTGCTACAAGCTGGATGTGCTATTTTTCAGGCTGGATTAATTATTAGAAAGGCAGAAAGTCATGGTCGACCAACGAGACGATAACCGCGAAGATTTCATCATCAATGAAGACTTTGCCGCAGAAGAAGAAGAGGATATCACCCAGCAAGAATATTATGAAAACGCTGCACAAGTATTCCAGAAAAAATCCATCATGCCGTTTGTCATCGGCGGCCTCGGGCTGGTTGTCCTTGTTATGTTATTTGTCTTTATTTTTTCAAGACCTAAAAATACAGTCGATCAGGAATACCTGCAATCACTCGAAACAAGAATGCAGCAGCTGGAAAAAAAGCTGGCGACCATTGGCGTAATGGATCAAACCATTGAACGGCTCGGTAGGCAAGAACAAGATTTAGACCTGCTCGATAAAAAAATAAATGGTTTAGAATCTACCGTTACGACTCAAATCGACCAGATCATAAAAGAATTAGGTGTATTGCATCAAAAGGCATCTCAAAAAGCAGCTTCCGAAGCGCCAAAACCAAAGACAGTCGAAAAGAAACAGCCGGCGGCATCCAAGCAAGCGGAATCAGCAACAAACTTCCACCAGGTTCAGGCAGGTGAAACGCTGTACCGCATCAGCCGTCGATATAGCCTTTCGCTCGAACAGCTGCGAAGCTATAATGATCTTGCTCCCAACGCCGCCATCTATCCCGGCCAGAAACTCAGATTGAGCCCGCATGAAAAACAGTAGCGCCCAGAGTTATGGCGACAGATTATGATCTTACACTGTTGGTGATATGGCCCTTGATGTCCTCGATAGCGTCGGGTTTCACCCGATGATAAAACGTTGGTTCAGGCAACGATTTGCAAATCCCAGCCCGCCCCAGCAACGCGGTTGGCCTTCCATAGCGGATGCCGAACACACCCTGATTCTGGCGCCAACGGGATCGGGCAAAACCCTGGCCGCATTTTTGTGGGGCATTGATCAGTTGTTTCGCCAATCCTTAAGTTTGCAATCCCGTCAATTCTCCGAAAACCTTTGCGGGATTCACACCCTGTACATATCCCCGTTAAAGGCCCTCAACAACGACATTCATCGCAATCTGACGGCGCCCCTCAATGAGATTCATTTGCTGGCCCGGTCTAAAAATACCGCAGTGCCCCAAATCCGTGTTGCCGTGCGCACCGGCGATACGCCTTCGCATGTCCGTCAGTCCATGTTGCGTCAACCGCCCCACATCTTAATTACGACCCCGGAGTCACTGTACCTGTTGCTAAGCACTGAACGAGGTCGGGAACTTTTCCGGCAATTACAATATGTAATTGTTGATGAAATTCATGCGATCAGCAACAACAAACGCGGGGTTCATCTGAGTCTGTCGCTGGAACGAATGCTGGCCCTGTGCCGCAACGAGCCAATTCGAATCGGCCTTTCGGCCACCCAAAAACCACTTGATCGAATTGCCGCTTTTCTCGGCGGTCAATCCTACGATAATGCAAAAAGCGTTTGCATCCCTCGGCCAGTCCAAATAATTGATTGCGGTCAGAGGAAAGAAATGGATCTCAAGGTAATCACACCGGTCAAGATTTTCAGCGAACTGCCCGAATCCAGTGTCTGGCAGCCGGTATACCAGAATCTGTATGAGCTGATCCTGGCGCATCGCACCACCCTTGTGTTTGCCGGAATGCGGGCCCAAACTGAAAAAATTGCCAGGGCCCTGAATCGGTTACACCACCAGGTCACCGGCAACTTTACAGCCGAACTGGCGCTGGCCCACCATGGCAGCATTTCGCGTGAAGCCAGATATAGCATTGAAGCCCGCCTGAAAGCCGGCAACATCCCGGCCGTCATTGCCACGGCATCGCTTGAGCTGGGAATTGATATCGGCAGTATTGATCTGGTCGTGCACCTGGAGGCACCCCGCAGCGTTTCCGGCGCCCTGCAACGGGTTGGCAGAAGTGGGCACTTACTGTCGGCCGCCAGCAAAGGTCGCATCATCGTCCTGTATCCTGCGGATCTCGATGATGCCGTTGCGATAGCCCGTTGCATGGTTCAAACCGATATCGAGGAAACCCGCATCCCTGAAAATGCACTGGATGTCCTGGCCCAACAAATAGTGGCGGAAGTAGCGGTTAAAAGTTGGAATTACGAGGACCTATATCGTCTGGTGCTGGGAAGCTACTGTTATCGAGATTTAGCGCCATCTGCCTTTAGATCGGTTGTCGAAATGCTTTGCGGCAAGTTTGCAGACATACCATTGCAGGCCCTAAACGCCCGGCTGAACTGGGATCGGGTCAACAACCGGTTGATTGCACGCCGCGGCAGCCGCCTGGCCGCCGTAATGAATGGCGGGACGATCCCTGACCGGGGATATTATGGGGTATACCTGGAAAATGCCAATGTGAAACTGGGGGAGGTTGAAGAGGAATTTGCATTTGAATCACGGGTGGGAGAAGTATTTTATCTGGGCAACAGTGAGTGGCTGATTAAACAAATTTTGCCGGATCGTATCATCGTAAGCCCTGTTGCCGCCATTAATCCGCGGGCGCCTTTCTGGAAAGGGGGTACCCTGTTTCGCGACTATTCTACCAGCATTAAAATCGGACGGTTCCGCCGGTCTTTACTCGATCAAATGGACCGGGGGCAGGCCGAAAGCTGGTTGATGCAGGATTGCTCGGCCGATGAAAATACTGCTCATAATCTGGTAGACTATTTTACTCACCAGCGCCAACGCGGCCGCAGGATAGCAACCGACAAGCAGGTGATTGCAGAGGTAACCATCGACAGCGGCGGCGATCCCTTGCTTATGCTGCATGCACCGTTTGGTGCCCGCGTCAATGGAGCCTGGGCAATCGCAATGTCGGCCGCCCTGGAGCAGCATTATCAGACCCAGTTTCAATACTCATTTGATGATGACGGTATTTTGATCCGGTTGCCGGAAACCACAGAACCACCGCCGCTGGAAACGCTTTTTAACATATCAGCGTCGCAAATCGAAGCTTTCCTGATTAAATCATTACCCCGCTCTCCGATCTTTTTGGTCCATTTTCGATATAATGCCGCGCGTTCTCTGATGCTGCCGCGCTCCCATCCCGCTAAACGAATCCCCTTGTGGTTGCAGCGACTGCGAGCTTCAGACCTGCTGCAGGCCACCGCCAAACACCAAGATTTTCCCGTTATTATAGAAACCTATCGTGAATGCCTGCAGGATGTATTCGACCTGGCAGCGTTGAAAATAATTATCGCTGATATTGAAAGCGGCCGGATTTGCTGTAATTTCGTCAACACCTCACTTCCATCACCGATGGCAGCCGGCATTTTATTTAAATTTGTGTCTGTCTATCTATACCAAGAGGACCATAACCGGCAGCCCCGGGAGGGTCTGAACATCAGCAGTGAAATATTGCAGGAGATGTTGCAGGACAATCAGGTACCTGCCATCCTCACCACTGAGCTCGTCCATCAGGCCGAAGGACGCTGGCAACACCTGGATCCCTATTTTCAGGCGGCCACCGCGGAGGAACTGTTTCACATCATTGAAAAGCTTGGCCCGATGGCAGAAGATGGCCTGGTCAGCCGCTGCAAAGTTGATCCTACCCGCTGGTTGGAGGAATTAAAAGCAGCCAACCGAATCATCTTATCAGAGCGGATTGCAGAAAAAAAATCCAAGCGAATGTGGCGCCTGAATCAAATCAAACCTGCGGTTTCCGATGATGGCGCACAGGCAGATATGTCAGAACGTGTTCGGCGCTATTTGCGGACTCGCGGGCCGGTCACCATCGATAGGGTTGAAGCCGATTTGGCAATTCCGCAGACTTTAATATCGCAAACACTAAACCGGATGCTGGCCGATAAGCAGGTGGTAAGTGGCCAACTGATTGAGGGCCTGTTGGAAGCGCAATGGTGTGACCGGCATAATTTTACCCGGCTATATCGAACGGCGGTCGCCAGGCGACGGACCGTGCAACATCCGGCTGATCGCAACGTATTCAACCGCTTTCTTCTGCAATGGCACCGCATTGCGCGTCCGGGGCAACACTGGCGGGAAGTTATCCAACGCTATCGAGGATATCGCTTCCCGCTGTATTTTTTCGAGCGCGAAATTTTAAACTCCCGCTATTCAGAGACCGGGGCCGCCGCCAGGCAGGATCGTTTGGCGGAATTTGAAGCCAATATATCAAACGGAAATGTCATCGTACATACCGGCCGAAACGGGGATACGGGCAGAAGATATGTTGAATTTCGCATGCGGGGCGAAGGTAATTTGTTTGACGAAAAGGAGGTCCTTTTGGATCTGGCAAATAATTTAAGCTCATCCGCCAAAATCGTCTTTGATTTCCTAAGTCAAAACGGCGCCAGCTATGGCCGGGATTTGGAATCGGGTACCGCTTTAACATTGGCCGGACTGCATCGTTCCCTAAAGGAACTGGCTGAAAAGGGTCTGGTAAGCTGCGAAAACTATCAATCTTTTTTGGTAACTTTTCAAGCGGCTCTGAGTCGTTCGACCTTGAGCTCACGAACGCAGGGTTCTCGGCCGAAGGGCTCGTCGCGGGCCGAACTCCGCAAAATGCTGCAGCAAAGAAGCCGGATACAGGACGGCCGCTGGTTTTTGACAACCTCATTTGCCATCCTGGGAAAACCTATTGAAAAAAGCCAGCGTATTGAACGGCAGGCGCGTTTATTACTTCAACGGTACGGCATCCTCGTCAAGGAATGGTATCGCCGCGAGCAGGGCTTGCTTGCCTGGTATAATCTTTTTCAAGTGTTAAAACGTCTGGAGTGGCAGGGAGAAATCCGCCGCGGATATTTTGTTTCCGGCCTGTCCGGGGTGCAGTTTGCGCTGCCCGAAGCGGTGGAATTACTTGAAAAAGTGAGCCGAGCACCGATCTCCGGAGACGGCAATCCGATATTGCTTAGCAGCCTGGACCCGGCGCTGCCTTTTGGTGGCGGGATTGATTGGGGGCAAAGTGATTCCCAGGGCAATCCTGTGAAATTGGTTCGATCGGCTTCCAATCATTTGGCCCTGGTGGACGGCGAGATCGTCATGCTGGCTGAAAAATTTTTCCAGCGGCTTTCGGTTTTTAAGGATCTGTCCCAACTAACCTGGCAGTTAATCGTAGACAGGCTGCGGGGATATTTAAAAATGCCCTACCCCATCAAACCGGTAAACCGCATTGAAATTCGTCAAATCAACAACCTTCCGGCAACCAAGAACCCCCTGGCCGATCATCTGCTGGAAACCGGCTTTGAAAAAGACGGCGCACGGCTGGTTCTGTGGCCATCAGCGCCATGAAAGCAGAATTCAAATGTCAATAAAATCTTATTGCCAACCATCATCCGCGTCTTCTGACAAGCAAACCCGCTGTCAATCCCTGGATTTTGAGTACTTGCGATCCTAAATGCCATAAATTTGTAAAGTTTTTTTCACATATGCCGATTAGTTACATAAGAATTCTGCCAAACGGAGAACCTGATTGCAGATAATGATCACCAAAATCGCCGAGTCGTATAACCCTGCGTACGGGCAGAACAGAAAGATCGAAACCCCGGGTGATTCAATTGACTATCGGCTATTAAAAGGGTTTTTTACACCGGTACTGGCGCCCTTGCTGCAGAACAGATGGCTGATCTGCATTTTCGCGGCCTTTGGCGTCGCTCAACTATTGCTGGTATTCTTTGGATTAACGGCCTGGCAATGTCCGATCAATGAAACTTTGGGCATAATTTGTCCGGGTTGCGGCATGACGACCGCCATGGCAATGCTGCTGCAAGGTCACTGGCATCTGGCCGTTCAGACCCATGCATTTGCACCGGTTGTCCTGATCCTTTTATTGATGCTGCTGGTCGCAATCGGGTTGCCGGCATCCTATTTGAGAAAGTTTTCGCGTCGTGTGGAACGGCTGGAACAAAAAACGGGTATAACAGCAATCTTGCTGCTGAGCATGGTGGCTTACTGGTTGCTGAGAATTTTTGACTTTATTTGAGAGGGGAATAATCATGGGAATGGCAATAGGATTGGGTATAGTCGTATTGATCATAAATATTTTATGCCTTGTTTTCTTTTTTATAGTCCTGGTCAAATTGTTTAAAAACGAAGGGGCATTAAAAGGAATCCTCGGATTTTTCTGCAGTATTTACACATTTATCTGGGGCTGGATGAAGCACAAACAACTGGGGATGACCAAAATCATGGCGACCTGGAGTATCCTGACCGTGGTGGGCATGGTCATGGTCCCGGTTATGGGAGCCAGCACTGCATTAATGATTCCGCAATACCTTCAACAAATGAGCGGTGGTGGTGATATCAAATTTTCTAATTTGAAAACATCGAAAAAAACACCCAAAATGAAGTTGCCCCAGAAAAAGAAGGCTCGGAAATCAACGCAGAAGTCGCCAAAGCAAAATGTTGACTGGGGCCAGAAAGCGCTCGCACTTTGGCAGGGTAGCAAATATAAGGATCCCAATCAAGCCGTTAATTACTGGAACCGTGCGATCAGCAGCAATCAAAATACGGCGGTTGCCTACAGCAACCGGGGACTTGCCTATCATGATTTAAAGCAGTACCAAAAGGCCGTCAAAGATTACAGCAAGGCAATCAAAATGGATCCCGGCTATGCTGCAGCCTTTAATAATCGCGGTAATTCCTATTATGAGATGAACGAATATCGATTGGCGCTCAATGATTTTAACCAGAGTCTGAAACTCAAGCCCAAATATGCCAAGGCCTATTTAAATCGCGGATTGGTTTACTACCAAATGGATAAGAATGTCCAGGCCTGCGTGGATTTTCAAAAATCCTGTGATCAGGGGGATTGCGATGGCACAAAATGGGCCTTGAAAAACGGAATCTGCAAATAAGAATTGGGAAAGGTGGAAATCTTCCCGGGAGCGACCTGCCTGTCCTCTGCCAGGGGCAGGCAGGTCGTATATTATGATCTCGTCAGGGATCGAATCTGGGTATGCAGGTAACGCCCCACAATGCCCAATCCTTGTCAGGCCTTGATACCGTTTCTAAGATAACCGCCTCAATCTTGTTTCGTAACCGGGCACCCAACTTCAAATGATCCAGTTTCTTATCCACAGCCACCCAGAAAAGCCCTTGATGAAACGCTCGCATATTTCGAACGTTGGTAGATAGAAATTTTTCGTCAATCTCGCCTAAATTATCTACAATTCTCTGTTTGGTGTTCCCATTGTTCTGACAGCTCTCCACCAGAACAGCTCTGAGATTTATTGATTTTCTGTTTAATCCATTCTTCAGGCTCCTTTTTTCCCACTTTATCTGCATTAAAATACCAGGTAACGGTCGCTGTTTTTAATAATTTCAGCATTCTTGGCCTGGGTGGCAAAATCCTTGAACCCAAATCCCGGCACATCGCCCTCAAGGCCTAAAGCCCGAAAACTGACGTCACACAAAGACATTTTGGCTTTGCCGACCAATTTGGCGAAATCCGGGGATTGAGTGAGGAGTACCCCCTTGCCGGTAAAAAATATCTCAACCTCTTTGCCTTTGTCGTGGGCCGCATGGGTTAAGTTGATAACATAGTCGAGATGTTTGTCAGAACTTACCAGCAGGCCTAGTATCTCAGCCATAACGATTCTCCAGTTTCATCCGTCATTTCTCCTACCACCAACTGACGACCTTTTGATGGGAAAAAATATCATCCACCAGACGGGACCAATCGATATTGTCTTGATAGAGTTCCGTAACTTTTGACTCGTCCCCGTTGGTAGTCGATTTCACAATATTTTGAACAGTCTCATCCGGTTCTGAACGGAAAATATGCAGGATTTTCATCTGTTTCACCCCCTAGCCCGGGCAAGCCGGAATTGAAGATTGAAGATAGGGATAATAGCCCGATAAATTTTTTTTTGCCACAAAATGCACAATCCCGCTTGCAGCGGGACTAAGCGCTTAGAAAGGAATGACGAAGTCGGCCTCTCTGAGCATCTCTCCGATTTGCTCAGTGCTTGCATAGTTGAAGCCGTATTTTTCCACATTCACCTTGTTATTTGAAAACCGTTCGCCCTCCATCTCGTCGAGAAACCCCATGTTGTCCTCGTAGGCCTCATCCATGTTGGCGATTTCCTCATTAAGTACAAACATCTGAACTTGTGTGTTGTAAAGCAACATGCCAAGGCTGGAGCGCAACCCTTCATACTGCTGCTCTGGATTTTTGATGAGTACAGCCACTTTTTGCATATTTCTCATGTCCCCATTAATTATGATTTCAGCGCGTCGTTCGCTTGCATCTCAGAACTGACAGTATTGCCAAAAATTGTACTACGCAGGAAATTGGGCCTTGAATTTAAACGGCCTTGGGATATTTTTCCATTTCAGATTGTAATTGATGCTCAAGTCTGCCGGTAGAAGAATAGATACGTTACCTGCTGGGAAGGACGAACGGTTAATACCACAAAGTGCCATTTTAATCAAAATGCCACGATGCAGCATTCAATGTCAACAAAAAAATGATTGGAAAAAAAGGAAAAATAGACTATTTATCTCAGTGTAAAGCTCCCTTTCGGCTAAAACAGTTGCTGAATTTCGGTATCATTCCCCAACAATTACCGAAGTTCCTTAATATATCCGTTATGGTGCCCTCCGAATCCTGCATATAATTATCGGTTTTCTGCATCTTAATTCACTCTGGTTGTTTTTTCTTGACAAAGAAACAATTCTGTTCCATTATTCTATAATATTATTGAATAATAAATTAATAAAACACTTGAGGAGAGCAAAATGAAAAGTCCAAACCGAGCTTTTAAAGATGCTATTTATGAACAGTTTGCACGGATTGGAAAGGCCGTTTCCAGTCCTAAGCGACTGGAACTTTTCGATATTCTTTGCCAGGGACCCAGAACGGTTGAGGTTCTGGCGAAAGAAACCAGCCTGACGGTTGCCAATGCCTCTCAACATCTGCAGGTTCTGAGAGCTGCTCGTTTGGTGGAAACCGAGAAAGAGGGATTGTTTGTCATATATCGACTTGCCGATCAGACAGTCTGCGAATTCTTTCTTGCAATGAGGGTGCTTGCTGAGAGCCGATTGGCCGAGGTTGAGCAGATCAAGCGTCAGTTTCTGGAAGGAAGAGAGGGAATGGAACCTGTGAACCGAGAAGCCCTCCTTGAACTGGTTCGCAAAGGAGCGGTGACCGTTTTGGATGTTCGTCCAGCTGAGGAGTACAATGCCGGACACATTGCCGGAGCCATTTCCTTACCGCTTAAAGAACTAGAGCAACGCTTATCCGATCTGCCCCGAAACCAGGAAATCGTTGCTTACTGTCGAGGACCCTACTGTGTTCTTTCCATTCAAGCCGTTGAGATGCTTCGCGCGAAGGGTTTTAAGGCTGTGCGCATTGAAGAGGGAATCCAGGAATTTCGAGCACTGGGGTTTCCTATCGCTGTGAATGAAGAGGTCTAAAAACTGCACAGGGTAAGGCTGCATTTGCGGTGTTTTATCAACAAGTCTAAATAGTCGATTCGATTTTCTGAACCAACATAGGAAGAACCATCGATGGAAGATACAAAAAAAGCGCTATTCGCACTGGTGGCAGTAGCTATTACTATTGGCTACCTTTGGCAAACAAATCGCGTCATCACCCCCAAGGAGGCCACCTGGAATGATGTGCTTACCGAGGCCAAGCAGGGCGACTATCGGATAATTAGCACGGATGAATTATGGGCGCGGTACGAAAAAGATCCCGCTAAGATGCTTCTTGTGGACACCCGACAGGAATGGGAATACCGGACCGGACACATCAAAAGCGCCTTAAATTTTCCGATGGAGCCGACCTGGATGTCGCGCTGGCGCAATAAAGGGGCTCTTGGAAAATTCCTGGGACCCGATAAGGAGCGTTTTCTTGTGTTTTATTGAGCTGGCTTGGCATGAGTCCGCAGCGACTCGGCGGCCCGGGTGGCCGTAACCCTTGGTTATGAAAACGTCTACCGTGATCCCTTAGGTTATCCCGAATGGCAGGCAAAAGGTTTTCCCGTGGTCACTTCCCCAGCCGGGCTTGCTGAGATATCTCCGGAATCCGACACATCAAAAACTTTGCAAGGCTGGGCCATAATCTGGACGCTTCTGGGTATCTTCGCCGGCGGCATCGCCCTTAACCTGACACCGTGCGTTTATCCTCTGATCCCGATCACAGTTTCTTATTTTGGCGGCAGAACCGGTGAGAGCCAGAGAAAATTGTTGATTCACGGTGTCTGCTACATCGGGGGTTTGTCCGTCACCAATTCCCTGTTGGGTGTAACTGCCGCCCTTACCGGGGGTTTGATGGGGGCTATGCTGCAAAGCCCGATTGTACTGGGCACGGTAGCCGCCATAATGGTATTTTTTGCATCCAGCCTTTTGGGGTTCTGGGAATTGCGGCTGCCCTATGGGCTGACCCAGGCAGCTTCAAAATCATACTCCGGGTATTTCGGGAGTCTTTTCATGGGTATTACACTGGGAGTCGTTGCTGCACCTTGCATCGGACCATTTGTGCTGGGGTTGCTGACCTGGGTGGCCGGCATGGGAAATCCATGGCTGGGTTTTTTAATCTTTTTTACATTGAGCATCGGTCTGGGTCTGCCGCTTTTCTTTTTGGCCATGTTCTCAGGGAAACTGGATAAACTGCCGCGATCGGGTGAATGGATGGTCTGGATTCGCAAACTTATGGGTTGGGTTCTGATGGGTATGGCGGCCTATTTCATTCGCCCGCTTCTGCCTCAAACCGCAGCTATTATCGTGCTTGCCGGCGTAGCCCTGGCAGCCGGTCTGCACCTGGGTTGGATCGACCGCAGCCGGGCCTCATTTCGAGCCTTTGATTGGCTAAAGTCAGGCGCTGGCATAATTGGGCTGGTTGTGGCTGTTCAGATGATCGGTTCCTTGGTCATGCAGGGACCCGGTGTGCAGTGGCAGGCATACTCGGATCAACTATTATCCGAAGCAGTTGAGAACCAAAAGCCGGTAATCATCGACTTTTCCGCCACATGGTGTGCCCCCTGCCGGCAACTGGATGAGGTCACCTTCCACGACCGGGAAGTTGTTAAACAGGCAGAGCAAGACTTTTTTATGGTCAAGGTGGATCTCACCCGCAAAGACAATCCTGATAGTGATCGTCTTTTACAAAAATATGATGTTAAAGGCGTCCCGACAGTAGTGTTTCTGGACCAACAGGGAGAAGAACGACGTGAACTGCGCCTGGTAGATTTTTTGCCAGCCGATCAATTTCTAGTGCGAATGGCAGAAATTAGAAAAACTCAATAACCAAAGGCCATACCTCAAGAGGAGGTTGGGCGCTTTTCAAAAAGATATATTATTAGGAAGCCAATGAGTAAGACACATCAACCCTATTTTGCGGTCAATGTAATATCGCTCCTGATTATTCTGCAAGCTTGTAATTCAACACCTAAGATCCCAGTTAATAGCAAATTTCTGGGTGAAACAATCAGTACTACCGTCGATTCTGAGGTAGCGCGTTATTATCTTGAGAGCTACCTTCAGGGTTCAAGACTCAACCCAGACTTGGATGTAAGGATCGGCGAACTTTACAAACAACAAAAAGAGGCTATCCCTACGCGCGAGGAACTGAAAAAAAAATCAGATAGATTTTCTGTGGACTTTGCCGCTCTATTTTTAGCTGACCGTCTCTGGGCTGATGAAAATAATCGAAAAATACAAAACTTTTTTAATCATTTGCTCAAAGACAAAAAAAGCATTCCAAATCTTTTAGAATATAATGCCTTATCCTGTATGCTATTATTTGTTCCTGGCTGGGATTATGTCGAAAACGGTCATCTAACAGGTGCTGATTTTGCTGAACCACGTAAATTGGTCACAGGATTAGGAATTGAGAACCACTTAGTTGAAATACCAACAACCGGTTCTGTAGAGGACATTGCTGATTATTTAACTAAAGAACTTATGGTGCGCAGTAAATCTGAAAAAAGTATTATTCTTGTGGGGGCCAGCTCAGCTGGACCCGCCATTCATTTAAGCCTTGGTGAAATGATCAACAGGCATGAGTCCAAGGGCGTTAAGGCCTGGGTTAATTTAGGCGGTATCCTCCAAGGAAGTCCACTGATTGATCACTATCAAAAATGGCCTCAACGCTGGCTGTTTAACACTGTTGTCTGGTATCAAGGATGGAATAAGGACAAGATGCTCAGCATGTCAGCGAAGCAAAGTCGAGATCGATTTGAACGGTTAAACATCAACAAAAATATCCTGGTGATCAATTACATGGGGCTTCCATTGTCGGGTCAGCTTAGCAAATATTCTAAAGATAAATATCCATTGTTGGCTTCAAAAGGGCCAAATGACGGTTTAACATTGCTCCGCGATGTTATTGCGCCGAACAGCCTGACCATTATTGCATTAGGTAGTGATCACTTATTTGCCGAAGACCCGAAAATTAACGATAGGACCATTGCGCTAACGATTCTTGTTATTTCATATTTGGAGGAAAAGAAACATAGCAACATCAATGCCATTGAATCAGCCAGATTATGACCGCGTTGAGAAGTGAATTATGCCGCGCCAAGAGACATATAACCCTAACGTTGCATAAATTCTTGTCATCAAGCCTGGCCGTTATGTCTGAGATCGTTGCTTTTTCCGGGCAGATGCTGGATGCTTGATACTCGATGCTGGATATCTAA
>CACVKW010000346.1 GCA_902749685.1 Olavius sp. associated proteobacterium Delta 1
ACCGATAGTGTCCTGTTAGATATCCAGCATCGAGTATCAAGCATCCAGCATCAGCCCGGAAAAAGCAACGATCTCAGGCATAACGGCCAGGCTAGATGACAAGAATTTATGCAATGTTAGGGTTAATATAACTTTTGTAACTTCGGGGACGCGAAACTTAGGGGACGTCCTTTATATTTTCAGTTCCGAGGGTAGAATCGACCTAAACTATATAGCTAAAGGATGTCCCTTATGCCCCCTGATTTGTGATTATAGAAACCCGACTAATCACTGATCAAGATTTGAAACTTTATTCTACCGGCGATGGAAGTAATAATATCGGGCCTGACCGGCTGAACTCCCAATTTTATGAATTGCCCAGGTTTTCCAAAATCCTCAGCAGTAAGTCCATCCGTCCCGGAACCAAATTCAACTAAGGCAGACATAATCTTTTCAGCCTTACCGCCGTCGAGGTTGACCTATGTGTCAATGTCGCCGGTATAGCGGGAAGCACCCTCACTCAAATGTGAAGGCGGCTTACTTTGGTGAGTATAAAGTACTTGTTATATATTGAAATAATGAGATATATAACCTTTACCACTCTTGTCCAAAAACGGGTTTAGAATGAGTCATAAAGTGAGTAATAATACGAGTCATTGAAAAAAATCCTCCTTAT
>CACVKW010000347.1 GCA_902749685.1 Olavius sp. associated proteobacterium Delta 1
ACCCCGCGCTGCACCGTGATAAAGCCTTCGTCCGGGTGCTGGGCCTTGTTGGGCCAGCGCTGGTTGTTGTAGTTGGTCTGGATCCAGGCGGCGGGGCGGGCCGTGTTGGAGATGCGTATTTCATCTATTTTCCCGTCGGCCTCCAATGTATCCGGAATCCAGGGGGCTGCCCCAATAATCAGATCGGCGTCATTGGTTCCAAGATCGTTGCTGCCGTTTGCAATGCTGTCAACCGAGCTTCCATTGATATAACCGGTCAAACTACCGTCGGTTTTCCAGGAAAGCACCAGATGGGTCCATTGGTCCGATGGTATGGTCCCGGATTTAAATGTGTATCGGGTGCCCGAACTGTCCCAAAATTCCGGTTTGAGACCATTGTCTTCAACCCCCATCACAAAGCCGTAGTAGGGCAATGTCCCTGTTTTTCCGACAATCTTTTGGTCACCGGCAGCATTCGCCAAGTTAACCCATGCCTCCACCGTCAGTTCGGCCGAAATATCCAGACCGGCTGCCTCCGGCACCGTCATATAATCAGATGTCCCGTCAAAATCAAAACTGCCGGCAACCTTTCCGGCCACCTGGTCGCTGCCGTCCATTCCTGATGTGGCTGCATTATATTGAGGCGATGTACTGTCCTTTATATCCCCGGCGCCTCCATCAATATCGGTCTCCTCTAAATGCTGCACCATGACATAATTACTATCCCAAACGCCCGCCACATTCTCCTGAGAAGAGCTGATGTCGCTGTTGCCGTAATACAGGTAAAATTCGGTATCTTCATCGAACTTCAGCACCGGCAGCTTGACCCAGGCCGTCAGGGTTCCGGTCGTGCCGTCGTAAGATTCAACCTCATGGGACAACGGGATGGTGCCGGCCGCATCCGAGGTAAAGATGATGTCATAGCCGTTGGCATTCATCACCATCCCGCCGCTGGCCGTGGTTTTTAGCTGCGGATCGTCTTGAATGCTGACCAGAACCGGAAAATCGGCAATGTCGCTGCCAAGCGCATCGGTCACCGTGATAAAGCCTTCGTCCGGCCAATCGGCCTTGTTGGGCCACTGCTGGTTGTTGTAGTGGGTTTTAATCCAGTCGGCGGAACGGGCCACAGCGGAGATGCGCACCTC
>CACVKW010000348.1 GCA_902749685.1 Olavius sp. associated proteobacterium Delta 1
ATTTCATTGCTGTCCAAAATAATTTGAAAATCAAATACTGCCTTTAATAAAAACAGGCAGTTATAAACGGGAAATTAGTGATTTAGAAATCAGGTTGTAC
>CACVKW010000349.1 GCA_902749685.1 Olavius sp. associated proteobacterium Delta 1
AGAAGAATCAAAGCGCACCTGCCTCTGCTCCATAGGTCTCCATTGTTATAAAATCCCGCTGTAAATATTACTCAGCTTATTCAACTCAGTCAACAACGTTATATAATAAAATAACATTTCTATAGGATGTCCCCCAAGAGGCACACCGGTGAGCTATGCCCGAATTTGCCTAATTGCACTATTGCAAGTCAAAAAATCAAAGTTGACAATAAAGCCCGCTTCCGTTATCAGGTTGGGTATTGGTTCCGTTTAATTGATGCCTCAATATATGGGGCCTCAGCCGAAGCCGATACACAATTCGCTATTTCCCCTTGATACGCACCGAAAAAGCAATGTCTTATCTTTATCTTTTGGAGAGGGCATTGCTGGTGAGAACGAGTAACAATTGAATGAAGAAAGTTACTTTCTTACCAGCGTCCCTCTAACTACTACGAAGTACTAACTTTTTGCGAGTTTTAGCGAAAGGAAACCCGTTTGGGAGAAAGGAGAAAAAGAGATGAATCTATGGCATGTCAAGAAAACGGCCCTACTTGTAGGAATTGCACTTTTTTCGCTGGCATTTTTGGGTCAATCGGCATTGGCGGGTGTGAATGGTCCCAGGTGGACACCGAAAAAGAAGCTTCGCATTAAGATGGTTCATGCTGATTTTGACAATAGTGAGCTTATCATTTCAGGTGTTAATTTTGACAACAAGAACCCTCCAAGGGTAACCCTGGGTGATTCTCCTCTCACGGTTTTAGACTATTCGGCCACCCAGATAAGGGCCGAGCTTTCTCAGGGTCTGGTAGGAGACTTTCTTCTCACCGTCAAGACGGGCAGATGGATAAGACGGTATGATAAGTACAATCTCACCATAGGCGCTGTTGGTCCGGAAGGACAACCCGGCCAAGATGGGCAACCCGGCAAGGATGGGAAAGACGGTGCTGACGGTAATGACGGAGCGGCTGGGCTTTCAGCTTATGAGGTGGCTGTCGCGCAAGGTTTCAGAGGGGACGAAACCCAATGGTTGGCATCTCTTAAGGGAGACAAGGGTGACCCGGGGCAGGATGGTGCGGATGGACAAAACGGCGCGGATGGGAAAGACGGCAAGGATGGAGCTCAAGGCCCACAAGGCCCAAAGGGCGACAAGGGAGACCAGGGACTACCAGGTCCTGGAGGACCGGTGTTAGCGACAACCGAAGAATGTGTTGAGTCGGAGAGTGGCGTAAGCTGTGAGCAGAATACAATTGTCACGGTGCCTGTAAGCTACGGAATTGAAACAGTAATGCAAATGGTGGCGGACCTGTCGGATCCCGATCCCATAAGAATCGAGATCACAAAAACCCAGCCCCAGCTCATTTATCCTTTAACGCACTTTCACACCGTTGCCTATTTCCCCCATGAAGAAATTGTCAAGGTTCCAAATGCAGTAGCAGGCGTCGGTAGCTGTAATGACAGTCCGGATGCCGAAGATCCGACATGCGGATGGACGACCATAGGTGGGGAACGGATTGAGGACTCTCAGGGATTTTGCTGTAACAAAGACCTGGAACAAGATGTTGGACACCCAGATCCGGTTCAAGGCGCTGTGTATGACAGGTTCAGAGGAGAAAGATTTCTAGATGAGAGATCTAGCGCGCTTAATAGTTTTTCAACCGCACACTGTTTGCGGCAAGGTGATCTTTTCTACGATGGTTATGAGATTGGTGGATTCCGCAAAACCTATGATATATTGGTAAAACTGACTCAAGGAAGCGAATCTCATACCTTTGTTCTTTCTCCAGAGAATCCAATTTATGAGGACTCAAGTAATCCAATCTCCGATATAAAGGTACAGCTGCTTGATGAGGTCGATGAGTATAGGCGTGCTCCCGATCTGAGTAACTACATCTTATATATTCCGTCTATTCCTTACCCCCATGAATATGTTCAGAATTGGCATATTAATATGCTAATGGTTCCAAGAGAGGAGGTATCAAAAGACGGTAGCGAGTTGGATAAGGTGGGCGTCAGCTTCTCCGCTTTCAGGAGGATGGGCGGTGGATGCAGAGTCACGGAGGCCGGAGATGGACTGCATAACCAGTTGTTTCATAAGCATAATGAGGACTTGGTAAAATTAGCGAGCGACCCCAACGCAGAGCCCACCTACCTTGTTCATGGAAAGAGAATGTTCAAGGGGATGAATTTCATGCCCGGAATGGAAAAATACATTGTGTACTGGGTTCCGGACATCAACTATTCGCGGCTGTCTCTTTCCGTGGGGGAGGACGCTCGTCCGAGAATGATCGAAACCGAATCGGACGCAATAATTATGGAAGCTTTCACTAACTCGTTCACCTCCATGTCTGATGAAGGTACATTGGAAGTCGGCATCCAGAATGTAGGGGAGCTCAGAAGCGACTACATTGTCACCGTTACAGAGCCTAACTTGGGTATTATCCCCGCAATACCAGCACAAGCCAGAACGTTAGATCCAGGGGGAAATGCAACCCTCTTTTTCGATGTTCATACTGCGGACAACCAGGAAATCACAAATAGTTTCTTGGTTACTTTGTGGTCGCCTACCGGTAGAAAGTATGACGCTACTATTGCTATATTTGATAGTTTTAAACATGATTCTCGCTATTCCTGGGATCTTCTACAAAAGAATGAAGGGTCGCAAACGTTGCTCCCCTAATTCCATTCCCTATGCTGAAAAACCCTGACATGGATACCCGCCTGCCGATATGACCCGCTATACGCATATCGGCAGGCGATAAACAAAAGAGGGGGACGCTGGTAAAAAACAAAGTTTGTGTGCTTATGTGATCAATTTTGAGGCTGTTTCGTAATGATAGAAGACTGCTTAGGTGGGATTCTGTTGATGTGCCGGGAAAATAGGAAAGGTTTTAGTCCCTGGGAATTTTATCAACTCAGGTGAATCCGTCATTTTCAGAGCTATTTCATTGGCGGTAACAGCCACATAATATATCGGCAATTCGGTCCAGGCGCCGGTGTTGACCTACTGGATACCATCCACAAACTGATCCTCAGCGAAGTGGGTATGCCCGCATGCGACAGCTTCAAATCCGTTTTCTACTGCAAAATTCACTGCATTTGACATCACATTTTTTCGAGAAATTTGGGGACGTTGTTGACTGAATTGACTAACTCAACTTTTTTAAAACATTATCAATACTGAATATTTAGGCGCCCTCTTTTTAGCTCGAAACTGGATGCTTAATAGCTGCAACACCTAAACCCATAGCTTCTAATCAGGCAGCTCGTAGAGGTTTAATTGACGTAACTTCGGGGACGCGTAACTTCGGCGTAACTTTGGGGACGTCCTTTATATTTTCAGTTCCGAGGGTAGAATCGACCTAAACTAAATAGCTAAAGGATGTCCCTTATGCCCCTATGTCTGTATCCCCATCGATTTTGATCCCAGTTTATCACAGTCGATTACGACAGAGCATTTGCCCGCTAACTGGACGACCGATCCAATGCCGCAATCAGTCAGAGACTTGGGTGATCGATGGGTTCAAAATCAACAATCGGTCATTTTGAAAGTTCCCGGTGCCATCATTCCGGTTGAACACAACTATCTGATTAATCCATCGCACCCGGACTTTGAAAAAATTGTCATCCACTCACCACAAAAATTTTCTTTTGACCCCAGACTATTAAAAAGATAGGACCGATTAAAAAATCCAAGAGGGCCTTGCGTATTACTGTGGTTTAGAGATAATTTGGTTTGGGGCGAGTTAAGATTTTTATGCGTAATGAATAAATTTTTGCCTGAACGAACAAAAAAATTAATAATATTTCATATATCATCAAAGGCTTACACAACGTCCGATGATATTCATTATGTGAACTTTTTAAAAGTCAGCATGAATTAGCAAAATTTCTTCATGTAAACGTCTTCCAAATTTTATTATCAATGAATTCTTGTTGCCCCAAACGGCCGGTATGTTTCTGTTGGACCTAAAAGAACTCAGGCTTGCACTCTACCCTTTGAGTTATACTCGCCTGGAGCGAATGGCGGAAGTTGTACCCGCATCTCAACCGTGGCATGGTTGTGTTCTACCCCTGAACTACATCCGCATGGTGGAACGGATTGGAATTGAACCAATGCAGCTTAGGGCTTCAACCTAATGCTCTACCTGCTGAGCTACCGTTCCGCTAAGTCACTTTTGTGGCAGGAAGCGTGGAGTTCGACACCGCAACATCCCGGGTACAAACCGGACGTGCTCCCAGGTTGGGCTGCATCCAGGTTTTCTGGAGGCACCGGCAGGATTTGAACCTACAACCAACTGCTTACAAGGCAGCTGCTCTTGTCCGTTGAGCTACGATGCCAATTTGGTTTTACGGTTTTTTTTCCACCGCTTAATCTTTGGCACACCGGTAAGGAATCGAACCTTATCCTGCTGGTTTGGAGCCAGTTTGGCCGCCATGACCTCCGGTGCATTTTTCACTTTCTTACGTTGACACCTACAGGTTTATTACCTGGATTTTGCACGAGTCGGAGAGGAGGGACTCGAACCCCCAGCTACGTGGTCCCAGGCCACGCCGTCTCCCAATTGACTTACTCTCCGATTTTGTCCGGGCTTCATTAAATATGCTCCCGAGTCTATATGGGGTGTCGGAAGGGATTCGAACCCCCAACTACCCGGGCCACATCCGGTCGCTCTCCCAATTGAGTCTACCGACACCATCTCACAGAAAAGATCTGTTTTTTCACTCTGGCTGTGAGGGCCGGATTCGAACCGGCGATTTCCTGATTAACAGTCAGGCTCCATGCCAGCTTGGATACCTCACAGCATAATACCGTCTACAGCATTGCCCCAGCCCGCCACCGGCGATTTGCTACACCCGGTTGCTTGATACTTATGAGCAATCTTTCGGCTTTAATAAATGCCCTCCTCTACAAGCAGATCATAAACGCCGATACTGTCGAGATACTTCTTGATGAATTCCATGACGGTCGGCTGATATGGAGTAAAGTTCCTCCTTTTATAAAACATTTTCGCCTCCCTCAGCGTCCTGTCCCCCTTCCTGTTATTGCAGTTCACGCATGAAGTTACAGTATTTTCAAAAGTGTTCTTACCTCCTTTTGACTGGGGAAAAACATGGTCAATGTTCAGGTTGTTTTTAGTCCCGCAGTAAACACACTCGAAACCATCCCGAACCATTACGTTTTTTTTTGACCATGTTACAGCCTTCCTGTAGATCTGCCTTATCAGATAAACCAGACGCAGAATCAGCGGCACGGCAATATCTTTAGTAACGGTTCTTACGATTCTCTCCGAGTACTTCTCTACAGTCACCTTTCCTTTGGCAATCAGTCTTAAGGCTCTGCGTACAGAGATGCTGTTAATGTAAGAATAGTCCTGGTTTAAAAGTATTACTTTCACAATCTACCGCCTTATTTGAGAGTCCGGGTAAGCCGGGTTCCACAATTTGCATGCTCCAGACTCCCCTGCTTTCTCCTTGATACCCTTGGTGCGCCCGGCAGGAATCGAACCCGCATATTAGAGCTTAGAAGGCTCTGGCTAATCCATTTAGCTACAGGCGCTGATATTTGATTGCATTTTGTCCTTTCACACTTTAATTGGTGGGTGCAGAAGGACTCGAACCCTCAACCTACAGATTAAAGGCCTGTTGCGCTGATCCAGTTGCGCCATACACCCGAATCTGTCATGGATGCGACTGGCCCTGACTTGAAACGCCAAAGACCAGTGCATCCACAAAAATCATAATTTTTTTTTGCATGTGTCATCTACACCCCATAACTGCCATTCTCATCTCCTGGTAACGGCGGCTGGATTTGAACCAGCGATCTTCTGGATATGAACCAGCTGCTTTACCCGACTAAGCTACGCCGCTTCATGGTGGCGATACCCGGTCTCGAACCAGGATCGCTCGATTATCGGTCGAGTGTTCTACCGGCTGAACTATATCGCCTAATAATTTTCTGGTACCCCTGGGAAGATTCGAACTTCCGCAAACCCGGATTCGTAGTCCGGTGCTCTGGTTCCGCTGAGCTACAGGGGCATGGTGGACCCGGAAGGCATCGAACCTCCATAATACCGGTTATGAGCCGGCTGCTTTGCCGGTTAAGCTACGGGTCCATTTTATATTTCATAACCTCTTGGCCTAAGCCGATATCCGGATTTTTCGGTAGCAATCAAGCTGTATAAAAAGCCGGAAAGCGGACAGTTAGACGACTTCCTGTTCATATGAAAATGTTCAAAAAAAAACCCTTTCAGCATGCCTCGGTCACCGAAAGGGTTTTTAAAGTGCATACTGGACGTTTGAGTCAGAACATATGTCCCTCCATTCTTAAAATTTTACCGGAGCAATTGGATCCGGTATCAAACAATGAGGACATACTCCCGCACAACGTATTGCCGCCCGGGCAAAACCATAGTTCTCTTGTGGGTATATGTTGTTTAGATTCAAACGCTTTCATATTATTTCTCTTCTAATCTGACGGTCTAAAATTAAAAACCCCTTTCAGCATGGCGGCCAAAAGGGGTCGATGAAATCATGCTAAAATAATGTATCAGGTCATGGCCCCTCCAGGCGCAATTCAATTATATCCGTCCATTGTAAGGCATTATATGGCGGACTCGAGAGCTGGCCTTTTGACCGTTCCAAACACTTATGTTGGTTAAATTGTTTTGCAGTAGATAAACGCATAATCATGAAACCTTTTCTAGTAGTTGGGGCAATCCTATACTGATTGTTGAGAAAAGTCAATATTCGAATTTTATCATTTCCATGTAAAAATGCCCAAAATACCCGGCTATCCTGCATTTCCTAACCCTTTACAACTCCCAGGGGTTTCAACTTAACAATCGGTTGAATCAAGTCCTGCTCGGCTTCAATGACTTCATCAATATTTTTATAAGCCTGGGGCGCTTCGCTGAGATCGTACATCCCTTTTGTTTTACCCCGCTTGACTTTACCCCAACGGTCATACACAATTCCATCCATGGCCTTATCACATTCTTCCGGTGTTAAGGTTCGTGTTGCCTGCATTCTTCCCATGACACGCCCTGCCCCGTGAGAACAGGACATAAAGGATTCGATATTTCCAAGACCCTTAACAATATAGGATGATGTTCCCATAGATCCCGGAATTATACCGGTCTCTTCCTGTTTAGCTGAGGTGGCACCCTTTCTGTGAACCCATACATCTTTGCCAAAATGAGATTCCAGTGCCGCATAATTGTGATGGATATTTACAGGAATCCCGAATTCGGCTTCTTCATGTACAGCCTGAAATGCAGCCATAAAATTATCCATGATTATTCGCCGGTTTTCTTTGGCATAATCAAGCGCAAAATTCATATCTTTTATATAGTCCTGGCCCTCCTGTGTATTAACCGGTAAGAATGCCAGATCTTTGTTTGGAATATTCGAATGCCATTTGCGGTTTAATTCGAGCGCCCGGCTATTATAATATCTGGCAATCACATTGCCCAGGTGCCGGGATCCGGAATGGATCATCAACCACACATGACTATCATCTCCGGCCTGGATTTCGATAAAATGATTTCCTCCGCCCAGTGTCCCAAGATTTCTGCAGGCAAGGTCCCGAACATGTTCAGAAAACCATTTTCTATCATTGTAAGAATCAATAGCCTCATCAAAGCCATCCTGGTTTTGCGCCTTTTTATGGGCCTTTCCCTCACCGCATGGTACCTTTTCCTTAATCCCAATGACAACGTCTCTGAGCTGGCTTCTGGTTGTCTCCGAGGCAATTATACTTGTCCGCACAGCTCCCATACCGCATCCGATATCCACCCCCACGGCATTTGGAATAACAGCGTTGGTGCATGCAATAACACCGCCGATTGGCATTCCATAACCCTGGTGGCAATCCGGCATCAGGGCAACATGGCGAAATACGACCGGATGCTTTGCGAGATCTGCCGCCTGGGCCATCGCCCCGTCTTCTATTTCTTTGCACCATGATTTTACCGGCACATTGAAATTTTCTTCATCTCTTATCCATTCCATATTTCGATCTCCCATTGATTCAGACTGCATTCATTCATCTCAATTTCGACATCGATAAATTTTTTTATAATCTCGGCATTCGTTGTCGTATGTTTGGTTGGCGAAAACGTTCGGAATTTTCCTCCACCAGCCAGTGCCATTGGTATTAGCAGCTGATCTGCAAGGTACCTTCCCATGGGTACATTAAACGCCAGGTATTCCTGGACAGACTTTACCGCCCGTCTTGCCACCTTTTCCGCGGAAACGCCTTTCTCTCCAAATCCGGTGAACACTTCAGTAATATTATCACTTTCAACCTCTACCGTCAGAATGTTCCCCGGTCCTTGAGAATTTTCAACTTCGACGGCTTTTAGCAGTTCCCTGTCCCATTCAAGCTTTTCATGAATAACTTCCAGCTCCCTGTTTGCGATGTTGACCGGCAGGTTGGCAACACAAGCGCGGGCTGTTTTATTAATAATGTTTCCACGTTCAAGAAGATCAAACCGGTTAAGATCCGCCGGGTTAACCGACACCCTGAATCGGCCTCCTCCTGCTGGATAAAACCCGGGTTTTTCCAGTACGGCATCAACCCGGGGCCCCATTCGATTAATAACCGGAAGAAACGCCTTTTCAAGAAAGTCAAACGGAGGAGCAAACGGATTATGCGTGCCCCCTTCCAGGATTATTTCAGTTGGTTCGCCGGCAATTAAAAGCGCCGGTAGTATTGTCTGAAAAACCAGTGTGCAACTTCCGGCAGAGCCGATTGCAAAATGGAAATTTCCCGGTTTGATTGTTTCAGGCTCAAAAGTAAATGCCTGTGAGCCGATACGGTTGCCTTCTATTGCAGCCAGACCGATTTCTGCAGCTGCATTTACAGCAGTAAGATGCTGGCGCATGAGTCCCGGCTTTTTTCGACCGGCCCGGATGTTGCGTATTGAAAAAGGTTTTCCCGTAACCAGAGAAAGAGCCAGAGAAGTCCGCAGAATCTGACCGCCCCCCTCGCCGTATGAGCCATCAATTGTAATCATTATCACATCCCCTTAGGTTCGGTTTCAACACGGCTTCTCGCTGCCAGAAACTTTCACAGCAACCCCAAATTATATTCAGAGCGGCTATTAGACAGGAAAAACCCGGATTCCACTAGATTTATTTTATTTTGATTGAGTTTGCCCCGTCCCTAAGACGAGGCAAACTCAGTTGTGAATGATTATAATAAGTTTACAATCCTGTCGGCAAGCCCCTTTTCACCGAGTACGACGTTAAGCTTGGAATTTGCTGCGATTTTCTCAAGAACATCCAGCTCATGCAGTCTCATAAGTGTAGGGTTGCTGTCCAGGAGCTTGGCAGTATTTGCCTGACTGCGCATTGCAGCTGTCTCTTCCCGACGCATGATCAGGTTGGCGTCTGCCGCTTTTTGGGCCTCGATGACTTTATTCATCATGTCTTTCATATCACCGGGCAGGATAACATCCCGAATCCCGATTGATAAAACATCGATACCAAATTCAGCGGCACGGTCTTTTACCGTGCTCTCAAGATCTTCTGCCACCTTCTGCTTGTCGCTCATCAATGTGTCCAGATCAAAAGTTCCAACAACAGCTCTTAACGCAAGCTGAACTTCACGGTAGACAGCCTGTTTGCTGTCATCGACAACGGACACGGATTTAAGCGCATCTACAACCCGGTAAGTGACCACAGAATTCATGCGCAGTGTAACCTTATCAGATGTCATGATCTCCTGACCGGACACATCCAGTACAGTCTCACGCATACCAACATGGTAAAATTTCACCTTCCCCATGTTTTTCCAGAACATATACTGACCCGGACCGAGAGTTTCAACGTAAGCGCCGTCTTTAAAATAGACACCTGCATATCCCGGCTCCACGGTAGAAATATTCAGATCATTTTCTGCATCCTTGGATTTTGCAATCAGGTTTATATCTTCATGCTCAAAGCGAACTTTGCGTGCGTCAATAATGTCGACCTGAACATCACGGACTTTCGTCAACAGGGCATATAATCCAGGACCCAGTACCTTTTCAAACCTTCCTTCAACCCGGACAAGTGCCCGCTGATAATCTTTAAGATCGACCACAATTGCATGCCCTTCAAGCGCACCGGATTTGACAATAACATCCAGATCTTCATGCTCGATCCAGGGAGTACGCTGAGAGACAACATCTACTTTAACCTTAAACAGCGGATCGACAAACCAGTGGCGACCTGTGTCCAGGAGTCCCTGGAATTCGCGATCCCGGAAGTACAGGCCTTTTTCATAGGAACGAATTTTTGCTGTTTTAATTAAGAACATTTTGCTCTCCTTTCCCCCCTGAACCAATTTTCGGGGCATTATATTTACGCTCAATTGAGGTAATAAACCGTTGGGAAACAAGCTGAAATCTTCCCACACTGAACACGCGGAGCGCTGTTTAAGCTACGCTTGTCCTTCAGGCCGTCACGCATTTTATCTAAACCAATACAAAACTCTTGCTCACCTGAGCTTCATAAACGGGATACATATCATGCCGCTAGCCTGAATTCTTAGATGAAGCGGTATCCACGCACTGCATGGCATGTTTCAAGTGCTGTTTTACCCGGGCATCAGCTTTTGCCGGTGCCTGATGCAATCCCGTTCAAAAAACCGGTTTCGCATTCAGGCCATCCGATCCCGGCTGAAAACTCGGATAAAACCGGTCGGATAACTGCTCGCTTCCCTCGGGCCTGTTAGGTGATCGTTTTGGCGATCATGAGGGTTTGAAACCCTGGTCGGAGCAGGAATCGAACCTGCAACACCCGTGGCCTCAACACGGTGCTCTACCCATTGAGCTATCCTCGCCTGATACCTGATCTCGTTAGGTTCCATGTTCGATACACACGACACTTACCCCAAGACAGTGAAGATTTTTCACTTTCATTGTTGAATGAAGTGCGTCGCTGGCCCGGCGGGTATCAGCATTTAAAAGAACAACAGTCTGCCTGATAGAGCAACGGGTGTGCCATTTATCCAAAAAATCGTCCAAATAAATTCTATTTTGCTGATATTGTTTTAAATAAAATTTTTTTTGCTCTATTTTAGCGCTTGACTTAAAAAATTGAATTCGATATATTTATATAAAATTTTATAAATTTATAGATTATTTTATATGAAGAATAAAGTTGTCATAGGACTGCTCGGCCCCACCCTGGATATGGGGAAACAGTCAAAACGATGGGAACGATGGCGTCCTACCGTTGCGTTGTGCCAGCATGAGGATCTGCTGGTAAGCCGCTTCGAGCTGTTGTATCAAAAGAGATTCAAATCTCTCCAGGACCTTATCGTTAAAGACATTAAACACATTTCACCGGAAACAGAAGTTGTTTCATATCCAGTTGACTTTCGTGACCCATGGGACCTTGAAGAAGTCTACGCAGCTTTGCATGATTTTGCAAAAGCCTATCCATTTGACCCGGACAACGAGGAGTATCTTGTTCATATTACAACAGGAACCCATGTCGCGCAGATATGTCTTTATCTGCTTACGGAATCAAATTACCTGCCTGCCAAGCTCATTCAAACAAGCCCTTCTTCAGGCAAAAGAAAAGAGAATGATGTTAGCGGAGAATATCGAATCATCGATCTTGACCTGTCAAAGTACGATCGGATTGCCATGCGCTTCAGGCAGGAAGTCGATGATGATATTGCTTTTTTAAAATCCGGAATCGAAACACGCAACAAAGCATTTAATGCGTTGATCGAACGGATTGAACAAGTTGCCATGAATTCAACGTACCCTGTTCTTATTACCGGACCAACGGGAGCGGGAAAATCAAATCTTGCAAGGCGTATTTATGAGCTGAAAAAAACGAGACGACAGCTTAAAGGGGATTTTATTGAAGTCAATTGCGCCACACTGCGCGGCGATGGCGCAATGTCAGCTCTGTTCGGACATAAAAAAGGCGCGTTTACCGGGGCTACCCAGGACAGAAACGGACTATTACGGGCGGCAGACAAAGGCATGCTTTTTCTGGATGAAGTCGGCGAACTCGGCCTTGATGAGCAGTCGATGCTGCTTCGCGCTATTGAGGAAAAAAAATTTCTTCCTTTAGGCTCTGATGAGGAAGCGGAAAGTGATTTTCAACTTATCTGCGGTACGAACCGCGACCTTCAAAAAATTGTGGCAAACGGTTGTTTTCGTGAAGATCTCCTGTGCCGCATAAATCTATGGACCTTTCATATGCCGGGGCTTGCGGAAAGGCCGGAAGATATTGAACCCAACCTGAAATATGAGCTGGACCGATTTGCGGAGAGAAATAATATACATGTTACGTTTAATAAGGAGGCCCGAAAACAATTCCTTAAATTTGGGACTTCTTCTGAGGCGTTGTGGTCAGCAAATTTCAGAGACCTTAGCGGAGCCGTTACCCGCATGTCCACCCTTGCTCCGGGTGGCCGAATTACAAAAGAAGTAGTTCAGGAAGAGATTTCAAGATTAAAAGTTTTGTGGAGTGCTGGGCAGACGGACATCAACAAAAAGATCTTAAATGAGGTGATTGGTGCAGACAGGGCTGAGCGACTTGATCGTTTTGAAAAAGCTCAGCTGGCCGATGTTCTCAAAGTATGTCAAGAATCAAAAAATATGTCAGAAGCCGGCAGGAAAGTTTTTGCCGTTTCCAGGAAAAACAAACGGAAAACCAACGACTCTGATCGTCTGCGAAAATACCTGGCAAAATATAATATCAAGTGGAATGATATTTAAGTTCATTTAATTGAATTTGAATTCACCATACTATGGTCCTGGGCGGAGGTGCTTCTGTTTGAAGATACATGTCCTGTGTGATCTACATGTTGAGTTCGGCAATTTCGCTCTGCCCCCAGTCGGCGCCGACGTTGTTGTACTGGCGGGCGATACCCATATTAAGAATCGGGGACTTCAATGGATATTTGACCAGAATTTTAAGGCTCCCGTCCTGTATGTTTTAGGCAACCACGAATTTTACAGGGAAAAGTTCCCTGGACTCATCGATAAGCTTAAAATGGAGGCCGAAGGAACTAATGTCCACGTTCTCGAAAACGACTCCATCAAGATCGGAAGATATCGGTTCTTTGGTTGTACGCTTTGGTCGGATATGATGTTGCTCGGTGACCAGCACGTCTCATCGATCGCCGCTGTCAATACCATGAACGATTACAGGCTGATCCGACTCAGCAAAACCTATCGGCGTCTTTCTCCGAGTGACACAATGGCGTGGCACTCCAGGTCAGTCCGGGAACTAAGAAAGTTTCTTATTGCAGGAGACCCATCGCGTACAATTGTCGTGACGCATCACGCCCCTTCAATCCAATCAATCGCTGATCGGTACAGGACGAACCCTGTAAGCGCTGCTTTCGCCTCGAACATGGAAAATTTCATATTGGAACACCAACCTTGTCTATGGATTCATGGCCACACCCACGAATGCTTCGATTACAAAATAGGTAAGACAAGGGTGGTGTGTAACCCGCGGGGCTACGCCTCAACCGAAGAAAATAAGGGATTCAGGCCGGATTACACAATAGTTGTATGAAAAAATTCGTGGGCATCTTAGTTAAGTTGGGAAAATGAGGATAGCGTTTCGATTAGTTATTAACAATCCCAGGTTAATAACTGATCAAGATTCGACACCGTCTCACACACAGCGATGACAATCCGTCAATTGGTTGGATCCTCTGCAAGGAACAGAATCGCATTGTTGTCGAGTACGCATTGAAAAGCTCCAAACATCCGGTTGATGTAGCCGAATACAAAATAACTAAAAGATTGCCAAAGAAATATCAATCTGATTTACCGACACCGAAAGAACTGAGGGAACAACTACAAAAAGCTGTTCGTAACTTCGGGGACGTCACTTCGCGTAACTTCGGGGACGTCCTTTATATTTTCAGCGCGTAACTTCGGGGACGCGCGTAACTTCGGGGACGTCCTTTATATTTTCAGTTCCGAGGGTAGAATCGACCTAAACTAAATAGCTAAAGGATGTCCCTTATGCCCCCATAGTTGTCGATA
>CACVKW010000350.1 GCA_902749685.1 Olavius sp. associated proteobacterium Delta 1
ATCAGCAGAAATGCAAAAGCGATGGGCAGCCCCAGGGCAAGGAAAAATATCAAGCCCCCGATCAAAAACAACAATATCACCCACCACTCCATATCTAACTGTACCTCCCAGACCCCTCAATTATTTATCTTCATGGCCGGGTATTGATCTCATTTTGATAAAGAACTGGCGACCAAACTGAATGGCAAGCGCCAGACTC
>CACVKW010000351.1 GCA_902749685.1 Olavius sp. associated proteobacterium Delta 1
CCAGCATCGAGTATCAAGCATCCAGCATCAGCCCGGAAAAAGCAACGATCTCAGGCATAACGGCCAGGCTAGATGATAAGAATTTATGCAATGTTAGGGAAAATCTAAGTTGACAGTGCCAAACAATCCGGAAAAGAATGAAGGCGGCCTACAGAAGATTTTAATTGAGACCTGCTTTTGTATACCGCGAAATCAAAAACCACCTTTCCAGAAAAGGGTTGCGAAAATTACTTATAAGCATCCCGTTTACATTCAAACGGCTGATGAAATAGCTGATGGGGCGGGGAGTTTTTTTGATCTGAACGCTTCATAAACCAATAATCTTTTGAGCAAGTGTCCTTATGAGCCTACCGATTACGGTGATCATTGGCCCACCCCGTTCAGGCACAACGATATTGGGCCAGGTGCTGGATCGTCATCCGCGAATCTCCACGTGGATCGAGCCGTACTATATCTGGGATCATTTTTTTCGCCAAGCGACTGACGACGAATTGAAGGCTGAGGATGCTACAGACAAAGTCCGGCGATGGATTCGCAAGGAGTTTACCTATTACTGGAAAGCCTTTGGTGTTGATTGGATTGTGGATAAATCTCCTCGAAACTGCTTAAAGCTTCCCTTTGTATCCAAGGTTTTCCCGGAGGCTCGCTTTATTTTTATTTTAAGGGATGGTCGCGATACAATACTTTCTATTTTGCGGCAGTGGGAAAGAAAAGGACAGATTTTTGGAGAAACAGGGGCCAGCCGGCATTGGCAGGAAAAGCTTTATATTTACCAACGTAGGCTAAAAAGAAGAAAGCTATGGCGGTTTAAAATGAAATCGATCCTATTTGAACTCGGACCGCCCAAAAATTGGATCAAAAAAGAATTCTTGAATCATATCCGCTGGAGTGGCCGCTTTGGATGGGGGCCTCGTTTTAGGGGATGGCAAGATATCATCGATACCGCCTCGCCACTTGAATTCAGCGCCTATCAATGGATTCATTGTGCCAAGGGGATTATGAATAACATTGATTTTCTGCCGGCTGACAGTCGAATTATCTTAAAGTATGAGGATTTTATAATAGACCCGCAACGCTCAATTGAAAACATTTTGCAATTTATGGGGATGGAATTCCCGAAGGGGTTCATGGACATGGTCCCTGAAATATGGCCGGGAAATAAAAACAAGTGGCGCCAGGGTTTCTCCGTCAGGGAACTTAAAATCATAGGCCCGATAATCGGCAAGACATTGATAGAATATGGTTACGAAAATGATGAAGCCTGGTACCGAGAGGTTTAGACTCCGGATCTGGCGCTGCAGTGCCGTATGCCTCCAGCTTAAGGGATAAAAAATCTTTGAATTTAGGAAAGTGCTTTATGAGGCAATCAATGAAAACCCAGGAGCAGAAATGCTCCATTTATCCATCTGACGAATTTATCCAAAATAGGCGCAGAGTTTTAATATGTGCTTTAATTTTCATGGTGTTTGGCGTTCTTGCCCTGGGCATCTATTCCGGTACGCTGGAATCTCCTTTTGTTTTTGACGATAAGGCCAGAATCGAAAAAAACCCGCATATCCGCATTACCCAATTCTCTTTCACAGAAATTGTAAAGGCGGGTTTTAACAGCTCAAAATCACGCCCCCTGGCTTTCATCAGCTTTGCCTTAAACTACTATTTTCATCAATATGATCCCGTCGGCTATCATATTGTCAATATCATTATTCATGTTCTATCCGGCAGTTTACTATATTTGTTTATAAGTTCGACGTTAAAGATTCCTTCCTTGCGGCCCCGGTATGATCACCCGGATTTAATCGCCTTTTTGGCAGCTTTGATTTGGCTGGTCCATCCGGTCCAAACACAATCGGTGACCTACATTGTACAGCGGGTGAACAGCATGGCATCGTTGTTTTTCATCCTTGCCTTCTGGTTGTATGTTAAGGGTCGACTTGTTCAAGCGCCTCAAAGACGATGGCTGTGGTATCTCGGTTCGGCCACCAGCTGGCTGCTGTCTCTGGGCTGCAAGCAGATAACCGTAACATTGCCCTTTTTTGTTT
This sequence comes from Olavius sp. associated proteobacterium Delta 1, assembly GCA_902749685.1. GTDB lineage: Bacteria > Desulfobacterota > Desulfobacteria > Desulfobacterales > JAFDCJ01 > JAFDCJ01. Next base: position 2,040 of record CACVKW010000351.1, read on the forward strand.
TGCTCTATGAGTGGTATTTTTTCCGGGATCTGAGCAAAGATTGGCTGAAACGCAATCTGAAATACGTTTTGGGCATTTTCATTATTTTGCTTTTTATTGCATTGCTATATACCGGATTAAACCCCTGGGGAAAATTATCCCGCCTAAACGATTTTGCCCAAAATGATTTTACGGTAGTCCAAAGATTCTTAACCCAGTTTCGGGTGGTCATTTACTATATCAGTCTCCTTTTTTTCCCCCACCCTTCCAGGTTGAACGTCGATTACGATTTTCCCCTCTCGTATTCTTTGATCAATCCTCCCACGACCCTGTTGGCTTTAGGCATAATTATCGTGCTGTTGGCTGCCGCCCTATACCTGGCGCCCAGGCAACGCCTGATATCGTTTGGTATACTCTGGTTTTTCGGGAACCTGGTAATAGAGTCTTCCATCATTCCCCTGGCGATTATTTTTGAGTATCGAATGTATCTGCCCTCGATGTTGGTCGGCCTTATCCCGGTTTTACTGGCATTTCGCTATATTAATTTGAACTGGCTGCGCCTAGGATTGCTGTGCGTTCTTCTGGCACTATTTTCATACTGGACCTATGAGAGAAATAAGGTGTGGGAAAGCAAAATGACGTTGTGGCAGGACTGTATCCGCAAATCTCCCAACAAGGCGCGACCTCACTATAACCTGGGGGAGGCCTATGCCAATCTGAATATGATTGATGAGGCCATCCCTCAGTTTCTAAGATCATTGGAGCTAAATCCGGACAACGCTCCGGTCCATCATAATCTGGCAGTTATACTCGCGAAACAAGGAAAGACCGATGAGACCATAGTGCATTACCGTCATGCACTCCAAATAAACCCAAATTCTACCGAAACGCACATAAACCTGGGTCTTGAACTCTCCAAACAGAATTACCTCGAGGAGGCAATCATACATTTTCGCAAGGCTCTGCAACTTAAACCGGACAATGCCGAAACGCAGTTCAACCTGGGAGATGCTTTGGCACGGCAGGGTAGAACCGAGCAAGCCATCCATCATCTTTATAAAGCTGTCCAAATTAAGCCTGATTTGGCTGCAGCACAAAACAATCTTGGCGGCCAACTGTTGAAGCAAGGCAGATCTGACGAAGCCCTCGATCACTTCACTGCGGCGCTTGAGGTGGACCCTAATTTGGCAGAAGCCCACAACAATGTGGGTATCATTTTGATACAGCAGGGAGACCTGGACGCGGCGATTTCCTATTTTCAGGATGCAGTGCGAATAAATCCCGAATTTGAACAGGCCCATAGCAATCTCCGCAGGGCCCTGGCGATGCGCAACAGCCTGGATTCGGAAACCGGCAATATTCAAAAAGAAATAGACGCCCGACCCGATGATGCCGTATTGCATTTTAAAATGGGAAACATCTATCTCGGCCAAGGAGAACTGGGCAAGGCCATAATTGAATTTGAAAAATCCCTGACCTTGCAGCCAAACTTCCTGGCGGCCCAGAATAATCTGGCCATGACCTATGCCGCCGACCGGCAATATGATCGGGCGCTGGCGGCCTTTCAAAAATTAATTGCGCTTGATCCTGATAAGGCCGGCAACTATTACAACGTCGCCGCCCTGTATGCCCTGCAAAACAATGTGCCGGACTCCATCGTGTGGCTAAAAAAGGCAATCGCTAACGGGTATCGGAATTGGGAGCTGATCAAAACCGACAAAGATCTGGCCAATATCAGAAACTCGGAAGAATATAAGCAGCTGGTGAAAGGACACTAAGAGAGTTGATTGGGTTTATTCGTTGATTGAGTTGATTGGTTTAAAAGAAAAGAAGCTGGAGCAAGGGAGTGCCGGAGGCTGGAGTAGTGGATTTTTTTCCATCACTCCAATACTCCACCACTCCAGGATGCAGAAATCGGATAAAATTTATTTAACATGTTTTAAGTGATTATAATCAAATGAAATATAAAGTTCTTATCTTACTCCTGCTGGTGGGATTTGCTCTCTTTTTCTATAAGGTCGGAGACCGTGACCTGTGGGCGCCGGATGAAGATGAATATGCCCAGATGAGCCGGGAGATGATCCGTTTCAACAACTGGGCCTTTCCGACCGTCAATGGACAACCCTGGGCCATTAAACCGGTGCTCTACAACTGGCTCATCGCCCTGGTCTCACTGCCATGGGGGGACGTAAATGAATTCAGGGCCCGGGTCTTTTCCTCCCTGGCAGCGCTGGGCACGTTTCTGGCAACATATTACCTTGGCCGGCGAGCGTTTTCACCCCTGGCCGGACTGCTGGGCGCCGCAGTCTTGGGAACCAGCGTGCTCTTTTTGCAATACGCCCGCTGGTCCCAGACCAATATGCTGTCCACCTTTTTTATGATGTTCGCGGTGTTTCTGTTCTACCGGGGTTACACCGATCCGCTAAAAAGACCGCTTTCCTACCTGCTGATGTATGCCTCCGTCGGTCTGGGGGTTCTGACCATGGGACCGGTAAACCTCATTATGCCCGGCATGGTCATATTTATTTATCTGATCGTCATGAAAGACTTCAGGCATATCAGGCAACTGCGGCTGGGATGGGGGATACTCATCTTTCTGGCAATCACGCTGCCCTGGTATGTCCTGGTGAGCCTTAATGAAGGCTACGGCTTTGATCTGCTGATCAGAACCAATATCTCGCGCTATTTCGATACCTGGACCCATGCCCAGCCGTTCTATTACTACATATTAGACTTGCCCTGGGCGTTTGCGCCCTGGTCGCTCTTTTTGCCGGGCGCCCTGCTGCTGGCTTTTTCTAAAAGAACGCGCGAGGACCGGCCGGCGCTGAAGTTTCTGTTGGTCTGGGTCATCAGTCTGTTTCTGTTTTTCTCCTTTTCCCAGGCCAAGCGGCCCCAATACATCCTGGCGATTTATCCGGCGTTTGCACTGTTGGTGGGATATCTGGGTGATAGGGCGATAAATTTCTGGCAGGAAAAGTATTTTCAAAAATTGATCATCATCCCCGCGCTGATCTTAGTGGGTATTTTAGCGGCAGCCTCAATTGCCCTGCCTGTCTTGGCCGGCATTTTTTTCAAACCGTGGTTCACAGCGGCCCTTGGCGTGGGCATTATCACGGGCTCGTTTGCCGTGCTGCTCTGGTTGGCCCGGCGCAAGAATCAGGCACGTCAGCTCCTGTTTCTGCCTGCCATATTCATGCTGATCGTGACGCTTTACAGCGTCCACGTGCTGATACCCAAAATGGAATTTTATAAGTCTCCCAAGCCTTTTTGCGAAGAAATCGTGTATCACCTTGACAGGGGGGGGCAGTGGGCCATGTATCGTTTCTACCGGGCCGCCTATGTCTACTACACCGACAGCTTTTGCACGGTGCTAAAAAGTGAACCGGATTTGGAAGCCTACTTAAAGCAGCCGACGCTGTCCATGGTGGTGTTAAAGGAAAAGCACTATCAGAGTTTAGCGGATTCCCTCAAGGAAAAGACATACGTGCTCACTAAAAAACATATCGGGCACAGACTAATGGTGCTGATCGCCAATCAAGAAAAACCGTAGGCGAAAAACGGGTTACAGGATGATGAAAAGTTAATTTCCCAGATTACACGCTTTGAGCCCGTAACCGATGGCTGGAAGGTATTCAGTATCTCCAAACCCTCGTATGAGACTCCGTCTGATCGGAACACTGAAAAGATTGAACGTCGAACATCGAACGTTCAAGAGTTTCTTTCTCGATTAAACTGGCCATTGTTCAGGCCAGCGGCGGGGCTTACGCCTGAAACCGCTTATCCGCCACGTTGCAACACCTTCAGCTTCTTGCATGATGTCGCCGCAAAATCACCCTAAGCGCCTATCCGGCCCTCTCTTTTCGGATTCGAAGCCAGAAAGACAGCAAGTATATACATAAAAACAAGGCGATGTAGTATTCCCGCAGCTCGCCCGACCCGAGCCGCTCCAGGTGGGGCAGCGGCACGGCTTTAAAAAACGGCTTAAAAAAGCGCACCAGCAGCGTTAAAGCTGCCGCCGGAATGCAAACATAGGTTGGGAAAAGCCAATACTGCCACGATTTAGGATGGGCAATCCATTTATTATATTTATACCGCTGCCACAGAGGCAATGCCAGGCCGCCGATCAAAATCCAGATTTCAACAATTGCCTGGGGTTTCTGGAACAGCCAGGGGGTTATATTATGAAGATTGGTCTCCTCCTGACTGTTTAACTGTCGGAAGACCTCGGGTGATTTCCATTCGAAAATCCATTGCCCCCAGCTGATTTCTTCACCGGCAAAAAAAATACAGGCCAGGGCCCACATCAATACCCACCATCCCAACCAGGGTGTCGGCAGGGCCTGGCGGTGATAAATAAATACGGCAAATCCTGCGGCGATTCCCGGCAATAGGATCAGGACGGTCGCATGTTCAACGATACCGCCCTCGTCATCTTTGGCCATCATCAACTGAAACATTTCGGGATTGACGTATGCCAGAGCGATCAACAGCAATAGCATGAACGGTGGGAATGCTGCCCACATCGAGGCCGGCAAATCTGGCGGAGGATGTTTTTGCGATTGGTTCATAATTAATAAAGGGTCAAAAGCAGGCATATTTTAAAGGAGTCGATTGGGGATGTCAAGCTTGCGAAATACCACCAATTTACAATGACCAAATCCTTTACGACAGCTGTAACGCATTGCAATATCAGGTCTGCCTGCAGTGATGCCAATGGGCCTCCCTGTAAACAGGGTGATCGTTTGGAATTTTGAATCTGGCTTATTGCGATTTGCCCTTCGACCTGGCTCAGGGATTTGGTTTTTGGTGCTTGGAATTTCATCGTCTTCATTGAGCCGGTAATATTAGAAAAATGAGTCAATTATCCATATAATTGACGAAACTCTGATAAATGCTCCTTATCCCTTGACACACGGGCTCTTCAGTGCCTATCCTTTATACTCTCGGAACCATCTATACCCCACCCAGGTTGAGCGGTTCAGTTTAGGCATAAACATGAAACGACGTACAAAAATATTAGCGGCGCTGGCGGTTGTGATTATAATGGTCGGCGGAAGTTACTGGTACTTTATTCAAATCGCACTGCCCCACTTTGGTACCGTCCGTGAGGGGATGCTCTACCGGAGCGGTCAGCCTCGCGGATTGGGGTTGGCGTGGGTTAAACATTACGGTATTCGAACTCTGATCAATCTCAGGAAACCGGAAAGCGACGGAACACCTGAAGAAAAAACCTTTGCGGCGGAAAACGGGCTTCAATTCTATAACTTTTCAATTGGTTCCAGCCAGGAGGATATCGAACAAACTGTCGGGCGCTTTCTTGCTATTGTAGACGACAAGTCCCAGTGGCCCATTCTCGTCCACTGCTCGAGGGGCAAAGAACGCTCGGGCGTGCTGTCCGCAGTTTTTCGAATTGAATACGATCACTGGTCTAATGACCAGGCGCTGCAAGAGACATATCGCCTTGGCCTGGAAGAAGGTCATATGCCGATACCGGAAAATTTCATCAAAAATTACCGCGCCCGATGGAGCGGTGATGGCGAGGCTTCGCAAAAGGCATCCGAAGCCCTGCCCGAAGTACCCTGGCAGGATTGAGATCGCACCTCGTGGCAGATTCCGGCGTTCGATGCCTGCAATTAAATCATATGTGTCACTTCGGTGGCTGGGCCCGGGTTGAACAGCAAACCGCAGAATAACGAATGTCGAACAGCAGAATTTCGAAGGATTGATTCGCTAGGCTCTGTCTTTTTTATTAAAATAGACCGTTCGACACAGAGGCTCACGACGGGCAGAACTCATTACTTCGATCCGCGGAATATTCAGGATTCGATACTTGTCCGCCGCCGGAGGCGTCGCTTTTTTATAAACTCCGCAAGGCAAAATTCTGAGAATCGATAAATATAGCAGCATCCATTGCCAGCTGCTGGGCTGATTAGTGATCTGCAAAGTTTTAAAGCCGGCTTACCCTGCCGGATCGCCAAGTTTTCGCTGAATGAAATCCGTAATAACCTCGGCACATTTCTCCGGTTTTCCCATCGGGACAAAATGTCCCGCATCCGGGATGGTCACATACTCGTAATGGGGTATGATCTGTTTCAAGCGCCCGGCCGATTCGGCGGTAAACACATCCGAGTGCTCCCCTCGAATTGCCAGCACCGGGCAGGTGATCTGCTTTGCATATCGCCACACATCATGTGGCACGGATTCGAAGATCTGCGCTTCTAGCTCCGGGTCGCATTTAAGGACGGCCGTTTCGGAATCTTTTTCCAGCAACCCGCATTCCAGGTAGGCCTCGACAAATTCTTTGGACCAACTGCTGAAAATACCACGGCCGGAAGTAAAGCGTTTCAGGGCCTCGCTTTTGCCCTGAAAGGTTTTGCGCCGACGCCGTGCCGACCGGGCCAACTGCCTGTTGCCGGCCAGCCCGATCATTCTCAGGGCCGCAAACCACAAAAGCCGACGCCGTGGTAAGATTGAAGGGTCGATTAATATAATTGCGGAAAAAAGATGCGGATATTTGGCGGCGGCAATATAGGTGGTCACCGCCCCCAGGGAGTGCCCCAGACCGATAATCGGCGGCGACATCGTTTGTTCGATCAATATTTTAAGATCGTCGGCAAAAATATGCCAGTTGGCAATCCGCTTCAGGTGGGGTTGATCAGAATCGCCGTGGCCCCGCAGATCGCTGGCAACGACATGCATGTCGTTTATCAGGTGTTTGACAAATGGAGAATAGGTTCCGGCACAAAAACCATTGGCATGCAGCAAATGGACCTCGCGTCCGGAGCCGCCCCAATCCAGGAAATGGATCTTGCCATCCGGCGTATCAAGGTCATTCTCAATCGGTTCAATGTATTCAGGCGCATTCATAACAGATTGAGAATATAGGGATTGATATTGAGAAGGTCAATAGGAATGTCGCACGTCGCATGAAGAATGTCGAATAGAGGTATCGCTTCACTCTATCCACTAATAAAACAGACAGAATACCATAAATCCATAACCCACAATCTGAATTCTAAAACCTACCCATAGTTCATCATCATTACGAAATCTTGTCTCAAACGCAATGTATTTATGACAAACGCTACAATTACGACCAATTTGTAACTTGCAAATTGCAGCTGACTTGCAGTATGCAATATTCAGCTCGAAACGAGGAAAAGCGCATCAAACCCGCTCTGGAGGTTGCTCTTAAATGACTGGAATTAAATTTTATCCTACCGTTAATCGCGTATTCCGACATCGGTTAAGAGTTGGACCCGCCCGGAACCTGGGAGTCTTTTGGCTGCTGCTGATTGCCTGGCTGTTGCTGGCCTGCACCACGCTGCCGGATCCCGGGATAAAAACCTTGACGTTGGCCTATGAACCCCATCCGGACAGTCGCCTGGCGATTGTTTCCCGGGATCTGATAGCGGACACGGGTATCGGGGAATCGGGCTTTTTCAAACTGTTCCGCAATGATGATGCCATGCGGTGGCGCCTTTTGCTGGCCGATACGGCTGAAGAAACTTTGGATATGCAGTATTTTATCTGGAAAGGCGATGCCAGCGGCGAACTGCTGCTGGATCGGGTGATTAAAGCCGCAGACCGCGGTGTTCGGGTTCGCATTCTGGTGGATGATATCTACCTCCTCGGAGCCGACCGCACCATTGCGGCGCTGAGCCAACATCCGCAAATTGAAATGCGTATGTTTAACCCGGCTCAACGGCGAACCAATTCGATCATCGTACGCGGCTTGGAAATGCTGGGCAACATCGAACAGCTCAATCAGCGCATGCACAACAAGCTGATCGTCGCCGACAACCGGTTTGCCATCGTCGGGGGCCGCAATCTCGGCAACGAATATTTCGGTCTGAATCCAAAGCAAAATTTCACTGATTTCGATGTCCTGGCTTTCGGGCGGGTTGCAAAAAAGGTTTCCGCTTCGTTCGACATTTACTGGAACAACCAATGGGCCTATCCCGGTGAGGCCTTATTGCAAAATTACAAAGGCCAGGAACTCTTGCCGCTGTTGCTGGATGAACTCCAGGACCAACTCGATAAGAATAGGAAGTTGCTGGTGGAATTTAAGCAGCATAATCGGAACTGGGACAGCCTGCTGCTGGAGCTGAAGGTTTTGATGAAAGATGGCACGTCCCGGGTGATTTATGATGAGCCCCTGATCGGGGAAAAAATCCCGCCGACACAACTGATCGAATCCTTAGATGAGCTGACCGACGATACCCGGTACGAGTTGCTGATCTCAACACCTTATTTCATTCCCGATGATGACTTTTACCTGCCGGTATCGGATTTGATATCAGATGGCGTTCGAGTCGTGGTTCTCACCAATTCGCTGGCATCCACCAACCACCCGATTGTACACAGCGGCTATAAAAAACACCGCAAAAAGTTAATCGAAACGGGAGTTGCGCTTTTTGAATTGCGTCATGATGCCAGCGCCAGGGGAAAATTTGATACACCACCGGTGAAATCCAAGGCCTTCGGTCTGCACGCCAAATATATCGTAATCGATCGCCAATTTACCTTTGTCGGGTCACTGAATCTGGATCCGCGCTCCATATACATTAATACCGAAATGGGATTGATCATCGACAGCCCGAATCTGGCCGCTGGTGTTGTCGCGGAATTCGAGGAGGAACTGAAGCCCGAAAACTCCTGGCAGGTTCTGCTGGATGAGAAAGGCCTGTTGTTTTGGAAGGCGGGTGACAAAATCCTGCGAAGGGAGCCGGCTCGCTCTTTCTGGCAGCGCTTTCAATCCAGCTTTTTCGGCATGTTTGAGCTGGATGATCAATTGTAAATGCACATTAGGGCTGACGATCGTTGTCCAACTTGTCGATGGCATCATGCAGCGGTGTCACCAAAACACCGCGCTTTATCGGATAGATTTCTTTTACCGGTGCCACCACGTAAGCTTCATCCGGCGATATGTCTTCCAACGCGTTCCAGAATCCTTGGGTAACCCTTGGAACTGTTGATGACTTCAGTTCGAAGGCCACTAATCGACGGCCCCGGCGCAACACGAGGTCAATTTCGGCACCGGCGCCGGTTCGGTAGAAGGAAGATTCATAGTCTCCGGCAGAGGCTAGAATGTTCTCCATCGCAAATCCTTCGAAAGATGCACCCACGACCGGGTGGGGCGGTTTTTTGTTTCGGTCGGCTTCAGCCCTCTGAAAAGCCACGCTTTGCAGTATCCTTGATCTTAATGCATATGTATCTGCGTGCTTTGCATGGCCGATCCAGCTTTGAATGCTTTGCCTAATTTTATTTAGATGGATCAGGCCGTCAGAATACTGTCGGCTGTATTTTCTCAACCTTCTTCGCATCTTGAGGGCATTTTCTTTTTTCAGCAACCGATGAGTCGGAAAAATTCGGTAGCCGAGAAACTGGATGCCCTCTTTGATGCGGTAGATTCTGCTTTTTTTCCGATGCAGCGCAGCTTTTCAAGCTTCAGATTGGCCGAACGAAGCATCTGGTATTTGTTTTTCGAATAGGCCGCATCGATCAGAAGTTCAAGGATATCGAGCAAAAGGGTTTCAATCCGGTCTGCCAGCAAAAACTTCTGGCTCCGCGGATATTTATCCAGTTTTGGTATCATCCACAACAAATAGTCATAGAGTTTGGTGATGGCATCGACTTCCCTGGGCATAATACAGATTATTTTTGTTAACTGAGGTAAAGGGTTAAACCCCAATTGAGTGAAACTCAATTGGTGGGTACTCGGTATCTGGTACTGGGTATTGGTTTTAAGGAATGGGTTTGATTTTTAATATATCACCCGCAAG
>CACVKW010000352.1 GCA_902749685.1 Olavius sp. associated proteobacterium Delta 1
CAGAATTAATTGCCGTGGTGGATGTATTCAACGGCACCAACAGCCTGGCCAACGCCTATCAGGTGGAGGCCGACGTGGTGCCGAACCCCGATTAGATGTCCTTTAGTTAATTTACTTAGCTCGGATCGGTTTAATTGAGCTATCTTCAAGGTAAAGTCCATTAAATCCCAAATAACAATACTCAGAGCGGATCTATTTTGACTTAAATCAATGCATACCTTCGCAAAGAATAATATTATTGCAATAATATGCGACTAGAAGAAAGAACATGAATCGATTTGAAAGGGGACCATAAAATGAAACATCTCAACCTTTACGAAGAAAACGACTTTTCCGAAAAAGCATTTAAAAAACTGCTGGTACACGATTCCCCGTATTTTAAAATCATTAACTTTAATTTCAAAGCCGGACAGGAGCTTCCGGTGCACAATCATGATATCGAGGGACAGCTGAGCCTGGTAATTATAGAGGGGGAAGGCGAGTTTCTGGGAAAAGACGACACCGCACTGCCGGCCAAAGCCGGTGATGTCGTGATCAGCGAAATTGCCGAACCGCATGGCCTGCGCGCCAAAACCGATCTGAGACTGCTGGTAACCATCGCACCACCAATTTAGTGTTCATCTTAACCCTATAGTTGCATAAAATTTTGAAATCCAACTTCGCTGCTGCAATGAAGACCATTGAAAGTATTAACTGATCCTGGATTCTGGTTTCTGGATACTGGATGTCGTTGAAATTCACCGATAGTGTCCTGAGAGATATCCAGCATCAAGTATCAAGCATCCAGCATCTGCCCGGAAAAAGCAACGATCTCAGACATAACGGCCAGGCTTGATGACAAGAATTTATGCAATGTTAGG
>CACVKW010000353.1 GCA_902749685.1 Olavius sp. associated proteobacterium Delta 1
CCCATGAAAAAAACACCGAGACCACAGTTGAAACTGATACCTTTACCTGCCCTGCCGGCCAAACCCTGAAAAGACGCAAGTTTTTTAAAAAGCGTCAACCCTATGAATATATTGCTGCTGCGGGC
>CACVKW010000354.1 GCA_902749685.1 Olavius sp. associated proteobacterium Delta 1
CAGTATCCAGAAACCAGAATCCAGGATCAGTCAATACTTTCAATGGTCTTCATATCAGCAGCTAAGTTGGATTTCAAAATTTTATGCAACTATAGGGTTAATCTTGCCAGAAATTATCGGCTTTTCTTTTCTTGCCATAGCCTAGGAGGTCATCTCCCCAGAGAAATAACGGATTTAGCCGGGGGTATTTTCGAATACCCCACCTGACCGAGTCGTGAAGCCGGCCGGCCGGTTTATTAAATGGGCAGCTTCTGATACAGTTTGAACAATCCGTTCCATTCCTGGCCCAGAACTCAAGGCAGGTTTCCGCATTGATGGGCCACCTCAAAACACCTTTGCGGTTGGAAATATTATTGGGCTTGCCTGTTGGTCCCCCGTGGGAAATGGATTTGCTGGGGCATTTGTCGGCACATTTTTCACATCGCAGACAGAAATCCCAGACACCAAATTCAATGGGTTTGTCCGGCACCAGCGGTAAATCTGTCAGCACCTTGGCCAATCTGACCCGGGGTCCGAATTCAGGGGTGATCAGCAGGCCGTTGCGCGCCAGTTCGCCCAGCCCGGCATCAATGGCGATGGGGATGCTGCAGGCCGTGTCATTGCCACAGGCGATGGCCTTATACCCCAGCCCCCTGATATGATGGGCCAGAAGGCCTGCGACAAAGGCCATTTTAGAATATCCCAACCCGGTGGCAACCGAAGATGGGCTGGCCGGCGAACAGCCTATGGCGTCATAATCCATCTCGACGGCAATCGCGATGGCGTATCGATACTCTGCGGGCAGTTCATTGGGCACAGACTTGGCGTCTCTGAGCGGAAAGGCCGCAGAATAGACCCAATCCCGGTCCAACTCGCAGATTCCAGCCAGTGAAGCACCGAAAAATCCGGCCGCCTTTTTGATGTCGTTGGTCACTGCCCGGGGATTGCCACTGTCGATTTTTAGCCCGGGCGGCACCCGGGGAAATTCATAAATTTGTTCCCAATCCCAGGCGTACATTCCCATTCGACCACCGGCCACACCCTGCGCGAAGGTGTTTTCCAGGTGCCAGGCCGCATTGACCATGGACTGGTCCTTTAACTGGTAACCCGGTTTATCTTTCGGCGGCACTTCCGTCATATAGAATTTTTTCCCGAGATCCAACATCTCGGCATCCCATAACGGGCGGCAGAACATTTCATTTTTTTGATCGAATGGTTCTACATCCCCAATCAGATACCGTCTGGCCCCGGTATCGGCAAATTTTGCATTCATAGCGATAGTTTCTCCGTTTCACCAATATTTATCCAGTCAACAGATTCAGCGCCCCTTGACCATTATCCCGCCGTCGACGATGATTTCTGTTCCGGTAATGTAGGCGGATTCGTCTGAAGCAAGGAACAGGCCGCAGTAGGCAATGTCCTCGGCGGTCGCCAACCGACCCAGCGGGACCCACTCGCTGATGGCCTGTCTGGTTTCTTCATCCCATACTTTTTGCATGGGTGTATCCACCGGGCCGGGATGGATGATGTTGGCCCGAATTCCATCCTTGGCATATACGACGGCCATTGATCGGGTCAAAGACGCCAGGGCACCCTTGCTGGCGGTGTAAGCATCCTGGGCGGTGGTAAAACCCATCAGGGCCGTGCCGGAACCGATGTTGACGATGGCTCCGCCGCCCTGTTTGATCAGCTCGGGGATGCCGTGCTTGCAAACCCAAACCGTACCCTTGAGATTGATTGCCATGACGCTGTCCCAGGTGCTCTCGTCCGTGCGGGTGACTTCCACATCTTTGTCACGCCATAAAACTCCGGCATTGTTGTAGAGAATATCGAGCTTGCCAAAGGCTTTCACGCCCGTTTCAACCGCTTGTTTGACTTCCTGCTCATCGGCCACGTCGCATCGAGCAAACTCGGCTTCACCACCGCGTTCTTTAATCAGGTGGACGGTTTCCTCACCGGCTTCCTGATTGATGTCGGCCGCGACAATCTTGGATCCTTCAGCGGCAAAGAGCAGGCAGGTAGCCCGTCCCACACCCATGCCTGCGCCGGTGATCAAAGCAACTTTACCGTCAAGTCTCATTGGTAATTTTTCCCCCGGGAACTTTTGATATCTATAACGATTATCCCTACCTGAGCCAAACGCCTTATTCGTTGTGGTTTAATGCGGTTAAGGCCGGAATTTTTTAATTTGCATATCTTTTAGTATTTTATAATGTTTGTCATTACCCGTCAGAATGGGCAGCCCGTATGCAATTGCCGTCGCACCTATCAAAGCATCCGCCAACTGGATTGAATGGCTCAAATAGTGTTGTTCTACAAAGAACATCGCCTTAACGGATATCTCTTCTGAAATATAGAGAATATTCGAGTTCCAAACATGGAGAGCCCTGCGAAGATTATTTAGCTCACCTTTGTTTCTCATGCCTTGGACCAATTCCATATAGGTAACGACAGAAATGAAAAAATTCTTTGAATTTTCAATGGCCTTATATGCCTTTTCATTCCCCTGCATGTACCAAATGATGACATCTGTATCGATAATCATTTAGTATCTTCCTTTTCTTAATTTCCTGACATATTCATCAATATCTTGGACTTTATCGTTATCCTGCCAGATTCCAAACAACTCGTTCTTGGCAGCTTCCGCCTTTTTTTCGCTGTAGGGAACCAGTTTGGCACAGGGCTTGCCGCGAAAGGTTATTACAACTTCCTCGCCTCTTTTGACGGTATCAAGTAGTTCCTTTGAATGGAACCTGAGATCTTTCGCAGTTGCTTTCATAGTTCCTCCTCTATTTGCTGAAGTTTGCATTTTGGAATATAAACTATCGGAGGATGTGTGTCAATAAATAGTTCGCTCATCAAGCGATTCTCGTTGAAGCGTTCGCTATGGGCCAGCCAAGTGATATGATCAATGTGATTTCGGCAACAGCCGTTTGAGATTTGACTACTTGCTTTTTGGCCTTGTTATTGTTATTTCCTCTCGGGCGATATGCGGAATCATCATCAAATAAAAACTATAAAAATATGACATCCAGCATATCGTATGGGTCCGGGTAGTTTTGAACTAAATTTTTGATCACCCTCAACTGACGTTATCGATGAGGAAAAGGGAGTAAGGAAATGTCGATATTATTTGAGCCTGTAACCGTCGGAAATCTCGAGCTAAAGAATCGCTTCCTTCGATCCGCCACATACTATGCGCTAAGTGATATGGACGGCTTCATCGGCCGGGATAGCGTTGATCTGATTCGGCGGCTGGCGGAAAATGAGGTCGGACTGATCGTAACCGGTTACGCCTATGTCCTGAAAAGCGGGCAGTCGTACCCCGATATGAACGGTATCCAGGATGATGACCATATCCCGGCGTATCAGGAGATGACACGAGCCGTTCATGATGTTGACGGCCGGATCGTCATGCAGATCGCCCATTGCGGCTCGGCCTCCGAAACTGCGGCCAAGACCGGCGGTGACTATATGGCTGTCTCCCTCGTGGACAAAATGCCCGATTACGGCCGCCGACCCAGGGTGATGACGGACGCGGATATTGAAAAGATAATCGCCGCTTTCGGGCAGGCTGCCGGCCGGGTTCAGGAGGCCGGGTTTGACGGCGTCCAGATTCACGGGGCCCATGGCTATCTGGTCTCACAATTTCTTTCTCCCCTAAGCAACCAAAGGCAGGACAAATGGGGAGGGAGTTTGGAGAACCGAATGCGGTTCTTAATCGAGGTTTTCAGATCCATTAAAAACCAGGTGGGTGACAACTTTCCGATTATGATTAAGCTGGGCTGCAAGGATTACCTGAAATCCGGTGATGGCTTCAGTATTGAAGAAGGGGCACAGGTTGCCACGACCTTGGAGCATGAGGGGGCCTGCCTGATCGAAATAAGCCACTGTAACCAGGATGCGTCCAGCAGAAAAAAGAATCTATTAGGTATTACATCAGAGGAAAATGAGGCCTGTTTTCTTCCCGAGGCCCGCATCGTCCGGCAAGCCACTTCCCTACCCTTGAGCATCGTAGGAGGCCTGCGCAGCCCGGGGGTTATGGAAGATATTATCAGCTCGGGTGTTTCTGACATGATCTCCATTTGCCGGCCGCTGATCAGGGAGCCGGACCTGATCAAACGCTGGAACAAGGGCGACAGAAGACCGGCGGATTGTATCTCCTGCGGCAAATGCTTCAACCTTGATGACAAAGGTAAGATGCACATCCAGTGCAGTCAGCTAAAAGAAGATTAGGTAAAGAATGCCAAGTTTATGCGGGTCGATGTCCGAGATTAGCTTGGCTTTTTGACTTTTCCTGCTGCAAATTCTTCTAGTCTTCGATTTTAGACGATAGCACTCGGTCTATTTACATTTCCTTAACGACATCCAAAAAAATCTCGCTGGCTTTTTGACAATAGTCGCGCGTTATGGTCAGGGGGGGCATGAAGCGAAAAACATTCCCATAGCGGCCGCAGGGGACCATGATGACGCCGCGGTTGAGAAGCCCGAATACGATCCGTCCAATCGAATCTGCATCGAGGGGTTCTTTGGTCTCCTTGTCTTTGACCATTTCAACGCCGATCATCAACCCCCTGCCGCGGACATCGCCGATCACCCTGGAATTCGCAGCACCTTCCAGCAGCCAGCCCTTGATTTCTTCACCCAACTCAGCGGCTCTGCGAATCAAGGCATTGTCATTTTCGGTTAAAATATCAATATTGGTCATGGTGGTGGCCGCTGCGACTGCATTGCCGGCGAAGGTGTTCGGCTGTGAACCTTCCGGGATTTTATCGGCCAGATTTTTGCGCAGGGTCAGTCCCGCCATTGGCATATCGCCACCCATGCCTTTGCCCCACGCCAGCATATCGGGCTGGACGCTGCTGTGCTCGATTGACCACATTTTTCCGGTACGCCCTGTTCCGGCCTGCACTTCATCGGCCAGGAACAAGGCGCCGTGTTTTTCACAAGCCGCATTTATTACTTCCAGATAGCCGGGCGGCGGCGGCACATAGCCGCCTTCGCCCTGCTGGGGTTCGATAATCAGAACCGCCACATCATCGGCCGCGGTATAGGGTGTGTTGAGCACATAGTCCACATATTTGGCACACTGCAGGTTGCAGTCCGGATATTGCATATTGAAGCAGCAGCGATAGCAGTAAGGATAAGGCAGATGGATAACACCGGGAATCGACGGTCCATACCCCAGGCGGTAGACCTCACCGGTGGTCAGAGAGCCGGAACCGCACCAGACACCGTGGTAAGCGCCATGGAACGCGGCAATTTGTGTTCTGCCGGTCACGCGGCGGGCAAATTTGATGGCGGTTTCAAGGGCCCCGCTACCCCCTTGGGTGAAGTAACTGGCGCAGCGGCCGCGCAGCCCTGCGGGCATGACACCCGAGACTCTGGCGGCCAGTTCGATGCGACGGGTATTGGTCATGTCGGTGGCATGCATCAATTTTTTCAACTGCTCCTCGATCGCCTTAATTACCCGGGGATGTCGGCGACCCACGGAATTGACAGCGACCCCGGCCGTGATATCGATGTATAAATTGCCGTCGGGGTCTTTGACGGTGGAACCCATGCCTTCATCATAAACACACGGAAAGGCCCCCGCACCGCGCGCCAGTGATTCGTATTGCGACGAATCTTCCAGCAGCTTCTGTGAAATCGGGCCGGGCACTTTTTCGGTAACCATCCGGGGTGCCTCGGGATAAGACAATTTTGCCAGATCATTTTCAGAAATCATGTTCTCCCTCCTGTTTGATGATATTGGTCTTTAGAATCTTAAATCTCAAATTTTAGAATTTTTAACCAAGAATTTTCTCGCAAAGCCGCAAAGCGCGCAACGGCAAAGCATTAATCAATTCTGGGCGACTTGGCGTCTTTGCGTGAGACTTTTTCGGTTAAGGTTCATCCGGATTAGGCCCTTAATTACTATATGTCGCAGATATCATTTTGCATTAATTGGGTACTTTTGAATTCTAGGCATGGCTTACAGCATCTTGCCGGGAAGCCATAGAGCGAGCTGCGGAAACAACATGGTTAAGAGCAATACCAGCAATTGGATAGCGACGAATGGGGGTACCGACTGCCAGATGTTTTTGGTGTGGATCTCCGGAGGGGCCACCCCCTTCATTAAAATCAAGGCCCAACCAAAAGGCGGCGTCAGGTACGCTACCTGCATGTTCAGTATAAACACGATGGCAAACCAGGTGGGATCAAAACCCAGATATACGGCGACGGGAATGAATATTGGCGCGCATATTGTCAAGACCGCATAGTCATCCATAAACATGCCGAATATGAGCAGGATAAATTGCATTGCCAAAAGAACGACCCATCGGTTGACCGATAGATTTTCGACAAGCTCCATGACCATGTCCTGGGCTCCGGCGCTGGTATACACAACTCCAAAAAGGGTAGCCGTAACCAGTATCCACAAGGCCATCCCGCTTATTTTCATGGTTTCAAGGCATGAATCTGTGATGACTTTGAAGTTCATTCGGCCGTAGATAGTACAGACCAAAAAAGATCCGAATGCTCCCACACCGGCAGCCTCGGTCGGCGTGGCGATACCCAGGAAAATCGATCCCAAAACCAATACGATCAGCAGAGAAGGTAAAATGATGTCTTTGAGTGAGGTCAGCCTGGTTTTCCAGGTTATTTCCCCTTCTGCTCGGGGTGCCAGTTCCGGTTGAAGATGGCACCTTACGGTTATATAAATTATATACAGGCTGGCCGTGATAAATCCGGGAATCGCCCCACCGAAAAAAATTTTACCAATAGAAATGCGTGAGATATAGGCAAAGATGATCATTATGATACTGGGAGGAATAATCTCTCCCAGAACCCCGCCGGCCATGACACTGCCCAGGGCCAGTGATTTATTGTAGTTCATTTTGAGCATCGCCGGCACGGCAATCAGCCCCATGGTCAGAATCCCCGGACCGAATCCGCCACACATGGCCAGCGCAACACATACACCGACGGATACAATGGCCAGGCCCCCTCTTATGCCGGCAAGCCAGACGTTGAGCGCTTTGAACAGGCGATCGGAGATGCCGGAATGAATTAAAAAATTCCCCATGAGCAGAAACAGGGGAATCGTAATCAAACCCGGGTCGGTTATTTGACGATAGGTGGTCGTAGCAATGATGTACAAGCCGTTTGTGCCGTCCAGCAAAAAGGTGATCAGCACACTGATGCCGCCCAGGGCAAAAACGACCGGAACTCCCATAGCCAAAAGGAAAATAAGTCCACAAAAAAGAAGAACCGTTGTCAGCTCAATACTCATTAGTCCTTGCCTTTCCTGAAATAAGAAATACCCTGCAGCAAAAACAGGAACGCCAGGACCGGCATGAGCAGTTTAAACGGGTATAGTGGGATACGAAATGCTCCGGCGGCTTTTTCATTATTCATCAGTGAATTCCATCCCATCCAGGATGTCTGCCAAACCAGAACACTTAGAAAAGAAGTCATCGCGGTCAGCGAGATCCAGCGCGCAATTTTTTTTATTCTAGGTGGAAAGTGGTCGTAAAAGATTTCGATCCGGATATGCTCACCTTTAAACAGGGTATAGACTCCGGCAAACAGAATAAAAACACCGAACAGCAGCCGGTTTGTGAGCCAGCCCCAGAGAAGCGGTCGGTTGAAGACATATCTGGCGGTTACATCGATGGTCGTGATAATCATAATAATAAATACCAGGTAGCAGGTCAGTTTGCCGGCCTTTTCAACTATGGCGTCAACCCGGTCAAAGAATACGTTTACTGCTTTTGACATCTGAGCAATCCCTCAAACCGGATTAAAAAAATGCGAATCCGGTGCTTAAACCCTATAGTTGCATAAAATATTGAAATCCAACTTCGCTGCTGCAATGAAGACCATTGAAAGTATTGACTGATCCTGGATTCTGGTTTCTGGATGTCGTTGAAATTCACCGATAGTGTACTGTTAGATATCCAGCATCAAGTATCCCCGCTGAAACGGGATCTCCGCTCCGCTCAGACAAGCATCCAGCATCTGCCCGGAAAAAGCAACGATCTCAGACATAACGGCCTGGCTTGATGACAAGAATTTATGCAACGTTAGGGTAAATATTCCGTCCAAAACAAATAACCCATTCAGGGGTGTAAATTGTTCTTTGAAATCCGAAGAATGCTGTTTTCTCCAGGGGACGGCGGATTTATTAAACAAACGGGAGGGTCTTCATCAGCCCTCCCGCCAGGTGTAAGATAAGATAAAAAGGATTTGCCTAACTCTATTTCAGAGCCTTTCTCCAAGTCTTGATCATTTCAATAGCCTCGGCAGCGGCCGGATCGCGTTGCCCTATTTGATCCCATAGCTTGAGGGCAGCCGCTTCGTGTTGGGCATCGCAGGCTGCATCGATCGGGCTGTTGATGATGGTACCCGCTTTTACCATGTCCTCAACCTTTTTCAATTCAGCGTCATAGATTTTGTTTAGCTTATGGAAGTAATCTTCTGCAGCATCGGCCATTACTTTTTTGAGATCATCCGGCAAGGAATTCCAGGTCTTCTGATTAAACAGAATTTGTCCCACGACGACATCATTCTGTCCGCCCAGAACACGGTATGGTGCAACTTCCTGCCAATTTAGCCCTGTTACGGCACTCACGTCCCACTGGGATGCATCAATGGTGCCGAGTTTAAGTCCCATATAGGCTTCCATGCCGCTAATATATGTACCGCGTGCACCTATCATGTTGTAATAATCGGCCCAGGAACCTTCGACCCTGAACTTCAGGCCCTTCATGTCATTGCAGGTTGTAATCTTTTTGGTGGACATGGTGAAAATGGGTCCATAGGAGTGAACATCTAGCCAGTAGAGACCCTGCTTGGCATATTCACCGCGCAGTAAATCCACATAGCCGGTATTAAAGAAAAAATCGCGAATCATCTTGCCGGCTTCATAAACATCCGGTTCGCCGGGAAGGTTATATGCATAGGGTAGACCAAATTCCACCTCTCCGACCCCGACAATGCCCCCCCACATGGCTGCGACAGCGTGCAGCATATCCAGGGTTCCCTTTTGAGTCGCCTCGAATAGTTGTTCGGCCGGCACCAGCTCCGGGTCGGCAAATACCTGGATTCTTATTTGGCCCTTGCTGAGTTTGTTAGCTGTTTGTGCAAAATCTTTCAACAATTCCATGGACAGATCACCGCGGGGATAGGCAGATTGGATCTTTAAGCGGTATGTCTTGCCAACAGCGTCGGCGGTTAGATGGCCGAGCGGCAAGGTGGTAACGAAAATAGCAACCAGAACGACTGTCATCAATATTGATATCCGTTTCACTTTCATAACCCTCCTTTTTTAATTGTTGCAGCTGTTACGTCATTTAAACCCGAAAATTTGCATGAAAATTAATGAGAATATGACGGCCTCAGATTTGTGCGGCAAGGGAGGACTCGTGCAAAATTCAGGTAGTCCTATCTGATTATCACCTCCTTTGTAAAATCGGAAAATATTCAACGATGCAAAGTTTCCCTGATTTATTGTTGTCGTATTGATGTCGATTCAATGAAAGCTTATTATTTACAATCCCTGGCAATTGCTGATTTGAATTTAGTATTTTAAAGCACATTTAATATAGAAATGACCGCTATGTCAACCTGGAAGTCAGATATGAGCCGATTACAGCTTCCGCCTCGATTTCTACCAGATGATCCGGCCGGGCGAGGGCCTTGATTTCGGCCATGGTAATCACCGGTCGAATATCTTTAAACCACTCCGAATAGGCCCGTATGTATTCCTGGCCGCGGCTGATATCAGTGACGTAAAAGCGGACCCTGACGACGTTGGACATTTTGGCGCCGGCACGGTTTAAGACATCTTCAATTTTTTGCAGAATAATTTTAGTTTGCAGATAGGCATCCCCAACTCCCTCCACTGCGCCTTTCGAGTTGGTGGTGGTGGTGCCGCCGACGAATACCATGTTGCCGACTTTGACCGCCCGGCTGTAGCCGGCTTTTTCTTCAAACGGTGCGCCCGATGAGTAATTTTCTCGTTTTAGCAGCTCCATTTATTCTCTTTGCTCCTTTTGAGAGGTTCCAGGCAAGTTCGGTTTAGCAAGCCCATAATCAATCATTTACTGCCCCAAATAGGCCTTTTTCACGCGTTCATCATTTATCAGTTCGGTACATTTGCCCTCTAAAATAAGCTTGCCCGTCTCCAGCACATAGCCGCGGTGTGAGATTTTTAGAGCCATCCGGGCATTTTGCTCCACCAGGAGGATACTGGTGCCTCTTTTATTGATATCCAGCGCTATCTTGGCTATTTCGCGAACCACAAGCGGTGCAAGGCCTATGGAGGGTTCATCCATCAGAAGCAAAATAGGATTGCCCATTAGTGCCCGGGCAATGGCGAGCATCTGCTGCTCACCCCCGCTCAAGGTGCTGGCCTGCTGGTTTTTCCGTGCTTTCAATTGCGGAAACGTTTCGAATATTTCTGTGAAACTTTCCTTTTTCCTGGTTTTATCGTTCTGCAAGTAGGCGCCTAATTTGATATTTTCCATAACGGTCATATATGGAAATAGTTGTCGCCCCTGGGGAACATGTCCAATTCCCAGTTTGACGATATCCTGGGCCGGTATTTCATGGAGCCTTTTTCCTTGAAACCGGATTTCGCCGGCTGCGGGCCTTTTCAATCCGGATATGGCTCTTAAAGCGGTTGTCTTGCCGGCACCGTTGCTGCCGATGATCGTTACGATTTCACCCGCCTGCACCGTCAATGAGAGATCCTTGACAATGTCTGCGCCGTCATATTGAATCTTTATATGGTCAATTTCAAGCAACATCTTCTTCCGTCCCGAGATACGCCTCTATCACAGCCGGGTTTTCAACGATTTCCGCCGGACTTCCGTCAGCTATTTTTATTCCGAAATTAAGCACGGCAAGCCTGTCGCAAAGCCCCATCACGGCCTTGAGGTTATGTTCAATGATGATGCAAGTGATCCCATTTTGCCCTCTAAGGGCTCTGATCATTTGCAGCATGTTTTCAACCTCTTCGGCGTTCATGCCCGTTATGGGTTCGTCCAGCAGCAGCAGTTGGGGCTCAGTTGCCAGGGCGATGGCCAGGCACAATAAACGTTGACTTCCATGGGGAAGGTTGGCCGCCGGTTCGTCGGCATACGGGGCCAAGCCCACAAACTGCAATTTGTCCATGGATTTTTGCCGCAGTAATTCATCATTTTCTTTATTTGAACGCGGATTAAAAAAAATGTCTGAAGGTCCGATTCTTGTCTGAAGATGACAACCGATTCGAACATTATCGAGGAGCGTAAAACTTTTAAAAAAAAGGTTTTCCTGAAAGACGCGAGCGATGCCCCGTTGAGCGCGTCGGTACGGCGCAAGCTTTGTAATGACTTCTTCATTGAAAATGACCTCCCCCTGATTCGGCCGCAAGGTACCGTCGATCAGGTTGAGGGCGGTGGACTTGCCCGCGCCATTGGGGCCGATCAGGCCAAAGATCTGGCCGCGGCTGACATTCAGGTCGAGTTCCATGACAGCGGCTAAACCACCAAAAATTTTGGTCAGTTTGCTAATTTCGAGAAAACTCATGCGAACACCACTTCTACGAAGTTCCCGTAAGGTCGATTTTAGACCTGGGGCTGAAGGATTTCGATCGCCAAACACCGACCTTTGAGGGTATGCTGACCAGTCCTTCGGGTATGATCATGACCACGGCTAAAGCAATGGCCCCTATTATCATCGGTTGATACTCCTGCATCGGGCGGCTAAACTCCATAATCAGGGACAAGATTACGGCTCCGATAATGGGCCCCGTGAACCTCGCTTTTCCGCCAACAACCACATAGACTAAAAAGTAGATAGTGGTCATAACGCCAAAAATAGAACTGGCCTGTGAGCTCAATGTCTGTTCTAAATGCGCTAACAGAGCACCGCCCACCCCGGCAAAAAAACTGGCTATGCTGAAGTTAATGATTTTATATTTCTGGACATTGATGCCAACTGCTCCGGCCATTTTGTCGGTTTCCCGGATGGCGACCCAGGTGAAGCCGAGATTGGAGTTTTCCAAGCGGTAAAGGATAAATATTGACAGGCTGACAATGCCCAGCGTCAAATAATAATATTCGGTAAATCCGCCAAAATCGACTTGACCTAAACCCGGAACGGATAACACCCCGGCCCCCGGGAAGCCGATCAAACCATTGGTTCCACCTGTCAGGCTGCGCCAGTTGAATATCAACAGGCGCAGGCTCTCGGATGTCACCACGGTCAGAATGACAAAATAGATTCCCTTCACCCGCATGAATGGGAAGCCCAAGAAAAAGGCAATCAGACCGGCCATTAAACCGCCTAACGGTAGGGTAACCCCAAAGGGCAGCCCGTTCATGGCCAACAGGGCCGAGGTGTAAGCACCGATACACATGAATCCGACATGCCCCAAAGAAAATTCGCCAATCAGGAAGATGGTTCGCAGACTGGCTGCCATCAGCGTGTTGATGACGATCATGGTTAAAACCGAAGTCCAGTAAATACTGGCAAGAACCGGTGGCGCGGCGATTGCCGCAGCTGCGATTGCGATCCACCCCAGGAGCCTGATTCGCGATGAATTATTCTGCATGGCCGAAAAACCCCTGTGGCTTGATGGTCAGGATCAAGATAACCATGAGCAAAGGCCCTAAAGCGGCCCAGGCATGCCCGAACAGGATCGGCACCAGGCCGTCGATCAGCCCCAAAATCATCCCCGCCATGAACGCTCCGGGCAAACTGCCCATCCCGCCGATGACGATGATGGTCATACCCTTGACCAATGGCGGCAGCCCCATGAAGGGGCTCAAGGCGAACAGTGATCCGGCCAAGGTCCCACCGGCAGCGGCAAGGGCGCAACCGATGGCCATGGCCATGGCCGCCATTTTGTCGGGACTAATGCCTTGAAGGATGGCGCCTTCGGCATTTTGGGCACTGGCTACCATGGCCTGACCATATTTTGTCGACTTGAGAAAAATATATAAGCAAAGACTCAAGATTACCGCCACAACGACAGCGACCAGCCGATCCTTGGGGACACTGAGGCCCATTAATTTGAAGGGGCCGCGGGCCAGCATCGGGATACTGCGTTCATAAAGGCCAAATACCGCAACGGCACCGCTTTGAAGAATCAGGGTTAACCCGGTTGTGGCCACAACTGCCGATAGCCTGTCATCTTTGAGCGGGCGGAACAGAAATCGTTCCAGAATCAGGCCCCCGCCGGCCATGATGACCATGCTCAAAGCGGTGGCCATAACCAGAGGCAATTTGAACGAGGCCGTCAGGTAGTAGACGACATATGCCCCAATCATGTAAATTTCGCCGTGAGCGAACTGCATAATATGCATAATGCCGAAGATCAGGGTCAGGCCCAGGGCCATCAGGACGTAGATCCAACCCAGGGCCAGCCCGTTGATAATACCCTGCCAGATTATTTGCACCGGTAGATCCAAGGCCAACTCCAATACTCTTAAAGATCGCTTCCTAAATTACTATCTCAATGTTGCCTTCAATAAAATCCTAGCCCCTTCACCTGGTTTCAGGTTTCACGTCAGGTGTCAGCGTCACCGCTGACCGCGGAGTGGCCGGTTTGATCGAAAGAGAAACTGTGAAAAAGCGAATCCTCCTGCGGCGGACAAGTATCGAATATCGAATAATGAAAATTCCGCCGCAGGCGGATCGAAGTAAGGTATTCTGTCTATTTTAAATAAGATTGAGCAAGCCTACTCCGCTGGAAAGGCTACGAAGGCCGGGAGCGATTCCACCCTTCGATATTCTGCGGTTCGCTGTTTCAATAATGTGAAGTTTCATATGAGATGCCCAGCCCCGGAAATGCTGTGCCTGAAACCTGAACACTGACACCTGAAACCTTTAACCGTTATCGTTCCCAAAATAGGGGAAATAATATTTTAGGTTATGTTACTTTGGAATTTCCTTACTAGCCGGAACAGCTCTAAAAATTTATTTGTCCACCACAGGCATCTTGAAACCCACAAATTCCACCTTGCCGTTCATCACACGGCTGATCGGCATGGGCCTGACTACCACACGGTTTACGCCCAATCGCTCGCCTCCGCCCATATGGCCCGGTCCGAATGCGGTCTGAAAACTGCCCGGTGCGGTCATGGATTCAAAGGCAGCCACGACCTTCATCGGATCGACACTATCGGCTTTTTTGAGGGCCTGAACAAAAACTTCGGCCTCGCTCCAGGTAATGATGGCGTCGGAAAAGAAGGGCTCCTTGTATTTTTTCTTCCATCGTTCCATACATTCGATCATGCTCGGCGTGGCGTGATTCATATCCATGCCATTGCTGATGACGTCGTGGGATCCCTCCGGCCCGACCAGCGACAGAATCAAATCCGGTGCGGTGGGCGCATCTGAAATAAAAACACCTTCAAATCCGAGTTGGCGGGCTGTCCTGAGTTGATAACCGGCCTGGGCACTGACCATCGCCTGAATAACATCCGGTTTGGCGGCCAAGGCTTTGGTGTAGAAAGGCAGAAAATCGACAGCGCCTTCTTCCCATAGTTCAACACCGACCACATTTAAACCGCGTTCTGCGGCTATTTTCTTGGCCCGGTCAATTGGAATGCCGAGGTCCGGGGCAACGATGAAGAGCCTCTTGGCTTCCGGATACGTTTTCCTGAGGAAATCATAATCCATTTCCCAAGCGGCATCGGAAGAAACACAGAGTCTAACGGCATAGGGCTTCTTGGCACTGACATCACCGGGAAGGCCCGGCGCATCGATCCATGTAATCAGATGGAGTGCCTTGGCCTTGGCGCAAACTTGATAGATAGCTGCGGCAACCGGCGGGGCAATGGCCCCCAAGACAAACCGGCACCCATCCTTATAGACCAGCTTTTTAGTTGCCACGGCGGCAACTGTAGGGTCTATCTTACTGTCCTCGGCGATCAGTTCTAAAATGTAAGTTTCGCCGCCTAATTGAAGCCCACCGGCTTCGTTGACCTTATCAAAGTAAAGTTCGACGGCTCTGGTTAATCCGACGCCAACGATGCTGATAGGCCCGGATAAAGGCATGAGCATTCCGACTTTAAGGCGCTTGTTGGCAGCCTGACCTGAGGTATGGATGCCAAAGACAAATACCGCTGACAACAGCACCGCAAATGTCACAAAAATCCAATTGCCTGGCTTTGCTCTCATGATACTCTCTCCTTTTTCAAATTGTTGATGTTAAATCGGGGCCTCCTCCAATTGATACCCCGCTAAGGACGGATCCGGATCAATGGTTATCCGGGTGGCAATACTGCTGAAAATTTTTATCCAAAAGCGCCGCCGTTTTCTTCAAAGACGACCTTTCCGCCAATGATTGTCATGAGTACCGGAATTGCGCCGATTTTGTGGGGATCGACGGTTAATATGTCGTCCCCGATGATGCAAAAATCAGCCACTTTACCGACTTCGATGGAGCCCTTGATGTCCTCCATGCGGTCCTGCCAGGCCCCGTTGATGGTGTAGGATCGGATGGCTTCTTCGACCGTGATGCATTCTTCCGGCCCGCTTACTTTGCCGGATACCAGACCTTCTCTCAACACGGCGGCCTGAACTCCCAATCTCCAGTTGGGATAGGTCACCGGGGCATCGGAGCTGCTGGTCAGATTGGCGCCGGCGTCTAAAACCGTGCGCGTGGGCCATTCATAAGCGGCTCTCTGTTCACCGACAACTGCCGGTTCAAAGTCGGATATCATGGCACTGATAAAGGGCTGCATGGCGATTCCGAAGTTGTTCCGGGCTAAAACCATAGCTGTCTCCGGGCTGATAAAATCGCCGTGGATGAGATAGTGGCGCGGCTCGCCGCCGGGAACTTCCTCGATGGCCTCGACAAAGCCGTCCACAGCGGCATCAATGGCCCGGTCTCCGGTAGCGTGCAATCCTATTTGAAAACCGTGCCGGTGAACCAGTTTGATCATTTCAATCAGGTTTTCGCGCTGTTGGGCGTCGGTATCGCCGGGTATGACCGATCTACCGTGGCCGGCGTCACCGCTGACGTAATCCTCGTTCATCCAAGACGTGTAAGTTAATGGAATACCGTCGGCAAAAATCTTGACACCCGAAAATTGAAGACACGTTTTATCAAATCCGGACGGCACTTTAAACGTTTTGAGGCCGTTTTCTAAGTCTTCGTAGGTCAGCGCACCGTAATCGCCTAAAAGCAGCAAGACAGCCACGCGCGCCGATAATTGGCCCTCTGCCAGCAGCTCCTGATAAAGATCGACAAATTCCGTGCCCATCACGCCATATAGAAAATCTTCACCGCCGGGTCCGATGGCCGCATCGGTGAAGCTCGTCACGCCATTGGCATTCAGATGACTTAAGGTCGTCAGCAGGGCGGTTTTCTTTTCCTCCCGGGTTAAAAGCGGCACATGGGCCGCCACCAGTGCCTGGGCGCCGGGCTCTTTCAGGATTCCGGTCGGTTCTCCGTTTGCGTCCCTTTCCATTTCACCTGAAGGCGGATCCGGGGTGTCCTTGGTGATACCCGCCAGCTCGAGGGCCTTGCTGTTGACCAGCAGGGTGTGGACGGAAAAATCAGTGAAGGCCACCGGATGATCAGGCGAAACCGCGTCCAGATCCCCTTTGCGGGGTAATTTGGATGGATCGTTGCGGCACTCCTCAAGCGTGCTCTGATCCCAGCCAAAACCCCGGATCCATTCGCCTGGCTCAGCCTCAGCCACCTTTTGTCTGAGTGCTGCGACCATGTCGGGAATCGATTGGATCGTCGGATAGGTTAAGTCGAGGGACAACGGCGGCCGGCTGGCTCCGAAGAAAGGTGCGTGCATGTGCGATTCGTTGATGCCCGGTAAAAGCGGCTTGCCTTTGAGATCCAACACTTTTGTATCGGATGCGATGAACGGTTTGATTTGATCGTTGCCGCCGACGGCCACAATTTTACCGTCCTTTACTGCGACTGCCTGCTTAATGCTGAAGTCGCGGTCGACTGTAATTACCTTGCCGTTAGTGATGACCAGATCTGCCTTCATAGTTTCCTCCTTTTTTCTTTCAGGGTTGAGGCGCGCAAATTAGATCTTGAAATGGAAAGAATTAATTAAATAGACATTCAGCTGTTCACGACGAATTTTTGCTCCATATTATTCAGCAAGGTCTCCATCAGCCAATACGTATCCGGAATTTCTTCCGTCCGGGCCAGAACCTCATTCCCGTCGCTGACAAACATATCCGGCGACCAATCCTGGCTGTGTCCGCCGGCATAATACCTGACCATCTCCCGGGTGTATTCGGGGTGAAACTGAAGGCCCACTGCCGGACGCTCGTTGCTTGTGAAGGCCTGATTCTCGGTGGGCCGGCTGAAAGCCAGCCGGGTGCAATTGCCGGGCAGGGAAAAGTGGTCGCTGTGCCAGTGAAAGGTGACAAAGGATGGCGGTACATTCTGGAAAAGGAATGACTCCCGGCCGTCCCGGTTTAAAGATACTTCGTGCCAGCCGATTTCTTTGTGCTTATTGGGAAAGATTTGACCCCCCAGAGATTCCGCCAGCAGCTGGGCGCCGAAACAGATACCCAGAAACAGTTTATCTTTGGCCAGTGCTTCAGCAACAAATGCCTTTTCTTCCCGCAGCCAGGAATTTCCCTGCTCGTCCCAGGCGTTTTGCGACCCACCCATAACCATCAACCAGTCGAATGAATCCAGCGGGGGTAGTTCCTCGTTATTGCATACGTAAATCTGGTTAACCTGGTGTCCTTTTGCGGCCGCCCAGAAGGAAATGTTGGTGCGGGAGAAGTCTTCGGAATCATGTTCGATTAGTTGAATTCTCATCAATCGCTTCCATATCGATATCGTAAATCGTCAGCCATGACGCAGCGTCGAATGCGGGTAAACGTCCGGGGGCGGGTGTGGCCTTCGCCGTTGGTGGCAATGTGGAAAGACACGTAGCCTTCGCCGGTAATCCCGACACCCCCGAGGCCGCAGGCTCCGTTTTTAACAAAAGAGGCACAGCTGGCTTTGGCGGCCATTTTGCGAATGTTGCTTAAATTGCTGGAGTGTATCGCCATGGTATGGCCGAAATTTTGTTCTGCGGCCAGGGCCCATTCAATTGCCTGGTCCACATTGCGGCAGCGCACCATGGGCAGTACCGGCATAATCTGTTCCGTCCACACCAGCGGATGATTCTGGTCGGTTTCCAGAATGACGATCTGAACTTCCGGTCCGACCTCCAAACCGATTGATTTTAAGATGAACTGCGGTGTTTTACCGATGTAATCCATATTGATGACGCTCGGGTGGCCGGATTTTTTGACTTCTTTGAAAATATGTTTGACCAGTTCTTGGCCCTGGGAGGCACTGATTTCATATGCGCCACCCTTTTTTAATTTTTCTTTTAAGCGGTCTGCCACGGATTCTACCACGAAAATTTCCTTTTCACTGGCACAGGCAATACAGTTGGAAAAACCGGCACCCTGGATAATGCATTGCGCAGCACGGTCCAGATCAGCGGTTTCATCTACGACGACGGGGGGGTTGCCGGGGCCGCCGGCAATCACGCGTTTGCCGGTTTTGGTTGCAAAATCAACAACCCCGTGACCTCCGGTGACGGCGATCATTCCGATAGCGGGATGGGTCATGAGCTGCTGGGCCGAGGGAACCGAGGGTTCTGCCAGGCAGCAGAGGCAATTGGCCGGTCCACCGGCCGCAACAATTGCCTTGTTCAGATCACGGATTACCCGGCTCGATACCTGTTTGGTTTTAGGATGGGGATTGACCACCACGGCATTTCCGCCGGAGATCATCATGATGGCGTTAAACAGGATACTGGGTGCGGCGTTGGTTACCGGGTGAACGGATGCGATCACGCCCACCGGGATTCTTTCGATAATCGTAACGCCTTTGTCACCGGCATAGACCTCGGGAACCAGGTCTTCCATGCCCAGGACTTCGCATGAGGAACGGTTTTTCGCTACATTATCATCGTGTTTGCCGAGTTCGGTTTCCTCAAATTCCATGCGGCCGTATTCGGCGGCATTGATCTTGCCGGTATCACGAATCGCCTGGATAACTTGACGGCGGGTGTCAAGCGGCAGATTCAACAATTTCTTTTGGGCAGCGACAGCGGCCGGTATACAGTCATCCATGTTTTGAAAGACGCCGGGTGCATCAGCGTTTTGTTGACTGGTTCGGTCAACCTGCAGGTTGTCCGGGACTTCGTTTTCAGATAATCGCTGGACCACCGCATCCACGATCTGGTTTACCAGCTTGTCATTAATTTGCATACCGTACTCCTCTTCACCGAAATATCCCACGATATTTAAGATTGAAGAATGAAGATTGAAGATTGAATATTTATGGTATTCTATCTATTTTAAATTGACCTTTGTAATCAAAAAAACAATATCCGGATTCATTGCTGTCCAAAATAAATTGAAAATCAAATACTGCCTTTAATAATAACAGGCAGTTATAAACGCGAAATTGGTGATTTCGAAATCAGGTTATGCC
>CACVKW010000355.1 GCA_902749685.1 Olavius sp. associated proteobacterium Delta 1
GCATCATTGCTGTCCAAAATAATTTGAAAATCAAATACTGCCTTTAATAAAAACAGGCAGTTATAAACGGGAAATTAGTGATTTAGAAATCAGGTTGTAC
>CACVKW010000356.1 GCA_902749685.1 Olavius sp. associated proteobacterium Delta 1
TACATGACCAATGGTGGTTGTTTGAAGGTACCTAACTGATATTTTTACAAATATTGCTTGAATGAAAATTAAAATATTTTAAACATACGAAATGTAAGAA
>CACVKW010000357.1 GCA_902749685.1 Olavius sp. associated proteobacterium Delta 1
AATCATTGCTGTCCAAAATAAATTGAAAATCAAATACTGCCTTTAATAATAACAGGCAGTTATAAACGCGAAATTGGTGATTTCGAAATCAGGTTATGCC
>CACVKW010000358.1 GCA_902749685.1 Olavius sp. associated proteobacterium Delta 1
AAGGTACAACCTGATTTCTAAATCACTAATTTCCCGTTTATAACTGCCTGTTTTTATTAAAGGCAGTATTTGATTTTCAAATTATTTTGGACAGCAATGG
>CACVKW010000359.1 GCA_902749685.1 Olavius sp. associated proteobacterium Delta 1
AGCCTGGCCGTTATGTCTGAGATCGTTGCTTTTTCCGGGCAGATGCTGGATGCTTGATACTTGATGCTGGATATCTAACAGTACACTATCGGTGAATTTCAACG
>CACVKW010000360.1 GCA_902749685.1 Olavius sp. associated proteobacterium Delta 1
ACTAACTTATTGAAATATAAACAAATCCGTATTTACCGGGGTCTAGTTAATATCCTCTATATTATCAGTGGGTTAAGTGTGCTCGCAACATAGGGCACGAAGTCCAAAATAAATTATGGCATAAAAATTTATATGATTGCCCTGGCTAATCTGCAAAATAATAATCAATTGAAAATTCGGATAGACGATATGGAATCACAGCTCAGGTTTGTCATTTTTCTGTAGACAGAAAAATTTTTTCTTGACAAAAATATCTCGACTTATTAATGTAGCCACAGGAGTAAATAATTATGGCAGATTCCAATCGGAAAAGACGGAACAAATCGGGTTATACGTCCACTGTGCCCGCTGTGGACCAGGCGGCCAAGGTCCTCATTAGTATGGCAAAAAGCCAGGAAACTGCGCTGAGACTCACAGATATTTTCAGAGAGGTAGACATCCCCGCAAGCAAAGCATTTTCCATTCTTGCCACTCTGGATAAATATGGTTTTATAGAAAAAGACCCCCAAAATAAAACTTATTCACTTGGACTTGGTCTGCTTTTTTTAGCACGTCGAGTCTTAGATCGGCTTGATATAAGAGATATCGTAACCCCCTTTGTGGAAGAACTCTCGAGACAGACGAAAAAAACTGTGTTTTTCGGTTTGTACAATGAAGCGCATGTATTTGTTGTGGCAAAACGCGAGGGGGATCCGTTCATGGACATTTCGATCAGACTCGGTCACAGATTTCACATGACTTTTGGGGCTCTCGGGAAAGCCATCGTTTCCTTCCTATCTGAAAATGAGAGGGAAAAAATATTGTCCAAAAAGAATTTGTACTTTTATGGCGATCCGTCACGAATGGATAAGGATCGATTAATTAAAGAGATAGAACAGTGTCGGAAATGTGGATTTGCAGAGGAAAGGGGCGACATAAGGCCTGGAATTCATGCCGTCAGTGCACCTGTGATGGGACCTGGTGGAGGGGTGATCGGGTGTCTTACGCTAATCGGTACATTCGCTGAATCCTTGGCTGAAAAATATGGTCACAAAGTGGCCGATACCGGTAAAAGAATATCTGACAAATTCACTATCTGAAGCTAACATAGAATTATAGGATTGCTAAATCTCTGCGAAAGGCTAATCAAATGGAGCAAAAAAGATGAGCGCCTATTTTCAAGCTGAAGAATATCACCGCCCCCAAAATCTATCCCAGGCTATTGATATCCTCTCGAAATTTGGAAATAGCGCCAGAGTGATAGCCGGTGGAACTGATGTTTTACCTCGACGAGCCGGTGTGAAGAAATTGGATAACTTCAATCATTTGGTAGACATTTCCAGGCTGGATTTGGATTATCTCAAAAAGGACAGTGGCCACATCTGTATCGGCGCTGCCACCCCGATAAACACCATTGGTTCATCAGATCTTTTTTCATCAGGCCCCCATCAGGCATTGTCGGAGGCGGCCAGCGCACATTCCACTTCGATAATCAGAAACAGGGCCACCGTGGGAGGCAATCTGTGTAATGCATCTGCCTGTGCGGATCTTGCATTAACTTTGCTGGTATTGGATGCCATCCTTGTGGCGGCAGGACCTGACGGGACAAGAGACATCCCGATCGAAAAGTTCTTTAAGGGTGCTAATTATACGGCGCTGGCTACAGATGAGATCTTGTTGGAAATTCGCATCCCGAAATTTTCGCAAAATGCCGGGGCGGCTTTTCAAAAACTCAGACGCCAACAGACTACGATCGATACAGCCATTGTGAATGTGGCTACCCTCGTCACCTGCACAAAGAACAGCTGCGAATCTGCCAGGATAGCGCTCGGATCCGTGGCGCCAATCTCCTTTCGAGCGAAAAAGGCCGAGTCCGTGCTTGCCGGAACAGAACTCAATGATGAAATCATCAAAAAGGCATCCATTGTGGCTGCTCAGGAGTCCAGGCCGATTGATGATGTACGGGCAACTGCCGCTTACCGCAAGAAAATGGTGGCGATATTGGTCCGAAGATCCCTTGAAAACAGTATACGGAGGTGTGGCCAATGAAAAAGGTCGACATCAGGATAAACGTTAACGGCGATTGGTATGAATTGTCGGTGAGCCCGGGTGACAGGCTGATTGACGTCCTCAGGGATCAACTTGACCTGACCGGCGCCAAAGAGGGCTGCGGCGAAGGGGAATGCGGCTCCTGCACCGTAAACCTCAACGGTCAGGCGGTTCTGTCATGCCTGGTACTTGCAGCCCAGGCCGATGGCGGCACCATACTGACGATTGAAGGACTCCAAAAAGGACCCGAGCCTCATCCACTGCAAAAAGCATTTGTCAGCGAATCCGCGATACAATGCGGTTACTGTACACCCGGTATGATCATGGCTGCCAACGCACTGATCAATAATAAAACTGAACTTACCGAGAATTCAATACGAAAACATCTATCTAATAGTCTTTGCCGGTGCACCGGTTACGACAGACCGGTCAAAGCCGTCCTAAAAGCAGCTAAGGATTTGAAGGAGGACATCAATGCCTGAATCTCCTATTGCCGTGGGCAAAGCCCTGCAACGTATTGACAGTGTCGATAAGGTTACCGGGTCAGCCAAATACGCGGCTGATATCAAGCAAGAAAATATGCTGCATGCCAAGCTTCTTCGCAGCCCCCACGCCCATGCCAAAGTAAAACGTATCGACACATCTGCCGCGGAAAAATTAGCCGGTGTCCGTGCTTTTGCCACTATTTTCGATGTTCCCAAAGTAATTGAATACTGGTTTTCTCTGCGAACCGAGGAAAAGAAAAAGCAGATGTTTTTGCGTGACAATTTGGTTCGGTTTATTGGGGACCCCGTGGTGGCAGTCGCGGCCGATGATCAAGCAACGGCTGACAAAGCCCTCTCGTTAATTAAGGTGGAGTACGAACCGTTGAAGGCCCTGCATGATCCTTATACGGCCATGGCAGAAAAAAACATCAAAATACACAGCCGGGGAAATGTCGCCTTTAAAGCTAACAAAGTTTATGGCGACATCCACGAAGGATTCAAAAACGCGGATATTATCATTGATAATACATACCGAACCTCGAAACAGAAGCATGCTGCCCTCGAACCCTTTGGAACCTGCATTGCGCATTACCAATCCAATGGGAAACTGACCGTCCATTCGTCCACCCAGCTGCCTCACTGGAGTCGTCATTACCTGGCCGGGGCGCTGGAACTACCCCTCAACAAAGTCAGGGTCATTAAACCACATACCGGTGGATCTTTTGGGGGGCGGTGCGGTCTCATCCACGGACTTGAAGTGATGTGCAGCTGGCTTTCACGCCAGACGGGTCGACCTGTCCGAATGTCTTTTACTAGAGATGAAGATTTTATGGCGACCGAAAGCCGTCACCCCATGAACATCAAGATGAAGACCGGTGCCACCAGGGATGGCATACTCATAGCCAACGAAGTTGAGATTGTATCAGATGTCGGCGGTTACGGCACCCATTACATCGGAGTTATTGCAGACTGTTTGTCCACCGGCGTCGGATTGTACAAAATTCCAAATTACAGTTTCACAGGTACCGCCGTTTTCACAAATAAATCTCCAGGTGGCGCATTAAGAGGATATGGCAATCCTCAGATGAATTTTGCCCAGGAATCTCAGATAGATATCATTGCCGAAAAACTACGGATGGATCCGTTGGATCTCAGACTCAAAAACTACCGCAAGCTGGGCGAAATTGATCCGGTCCTGGACCAGGAGATCCTCAGTAACGGTTTGCAGGAATGCCTGGAAAAAGGTGCAGCATCATCGGGTTGGAAACAAAAAAGACGACAGCTGCCGATCAAGGGCGCCAAGAAACGGGGTATCGGGCTTTCCATTATGCTGCATGGTACAGGGGCGGGGAAAGCATTGCCCGATCCGGCTGCGGCAACGGTCATGATCAACGCTGACGGTAGTGTCAACCTGGTCACTGCGGCTGCCGACGAGGGCCAGGGCAACCGAACCGTTTTGGCTCAAATTGCGTCTGAGACACTCGGAATTGACTTTGATAAAATTTCCGTTTCCGAGACCGATACGGAGACTACACCGCTGGACTGCGGCACCCATGGCAGCCGACAGGCATACGGCGGCGGACTTGCCGTCAGGGCAGCAGCGACCGAAGCCCGGGAAAAGCTGCTGGCTTACGCAAGCAATAAACTGGGCGTTAATGAAGATCAACTCCGGATCAAAGATGGTGCTATATTCGAAACAACAAATTCGGAGAATATTATTCTGATCAGCGATTTGATGCGGCAAATCCAGATTGAAGACATGAGTGTATGTGAACAGGTGATCGGCTCGGCAACCGGCGTTGCGCCTGCCATGCCCGGTTACTACGGCGCCATCTTTGCGGAAGTTGAAGTGGATATTGAAACCGGCGAAGTCAAGGTCTTAAAGCTGACAAGTGCCTTTGATGTGGGTCGGGCCATCAACCCGGATCTTGTCGAAGGACAAATCACCGGAGGCGCTGTCATGGGGATGGGGTTTGCCCTGACCGAAGATCTGCTGGTTCAAGATGGGCACATATTGAACAGCAGTTTTACCGATTACCGATTGTTAAGGACTTGTGATGCGCCTGAAATCGTTCCGATTATCGTAGAATCGAACGAACCAACCGGCCCCTACGGCGCCAAGGGTATTGGTGAGGGCTGCATGGTAAATGTGGCCTCGGCTCTATCCAATGCAATTTGGCATGCGACAGGGGTGAGGTTGGCTGATTTGCCTATGACACCTGAATCAATTCTTCTGGAATTAGCGAAAGACGAGATGACATAACTGCACACAATTCTCGTTCAGCATCCGGCTACAATTCGAAGTACGAGACTTTAATTTTTCCACCGTACCGCTTACTGCTGCAGAATTTTGAAATTAAATCCTAAATCTACCGTGATATGTATCACCAAGAATATTAGGGGTATTTAAACCGATGCCAAGATCCTTAATTCATACTGTTGTTATCCACAAAGGCGGGCGGCCTCCCTGCTTGAAATCACAGCAGCAATGCCGAGGTTGTTTTGGATGGCGTAAAATGCTCAAAGCAGCTCAAACCGATACTTTCTGGCAGAATTATCCATTCAGATGCTTCCTAACAGGCTTGACTCTGAAAGTCGACGGAAAAATCAAATAGGCAAATGAAAATAATTATTGCGGGCGCATCCGGTAGAATTGGCAAGGAAGTAGACAAAGCATTATCTGTTAGTCATGATATTGTTCGAGTTGGTTTCCGTAGTGGCGACGTACAATGCGATTACACCATTGCAGAATCGGTTCGTGACATGTTTGAAAAGATCGGTGAATTTGATGCATTAATTTCTGTTATTGGTGGAGATAGTGTATTTAAGCCATTTGCGGACTTAGATGATGATGATTACCGGCATGGCTTCGAGCGTAAATTTCTTGGTCAAATAAGCTTTCTGAAAATAGGAGAGCGCTTTGTTAAGGATAATGGCTCTTTTGTATTTACAAGCGGATTTTTGAGCCAATACCCTAATCCTGCAAGCCTTGCAACAGGGCCACTGAATGCCGCCGTAAATACATTTGGCAAAAATACCGCATCTCTGCTGACGCGAGGTATTCGAATAAATGTGGTTAGCCCAGCACCGATTGTTGAACCTGGGCAGGAAAAAAAAGGGCTGGTTACTGCTGCAGAAACTGCCAAATTATATGTCGATGCTGTGGAAGGAAATATTACCGGTCAGGTATTAAGGGCATGGGGTGGCTTACCAATTATATCAGAATACGGTAACAAACAAAATAATTGAAAGAGCGTAATCAACCTAATTTTGAATGGATTGTATTAAAATCCACTCATGATACCAAATAGGGGGAACGATGAATAAAGATTTTGATGCAATCATCATCGGCGCCGGAATCATAGGGTGCAGCACTGCGTTTGAACTCTCTAAAAAAGGGTTGAAAACGCTTAACCTTGACAAATTACCAGCATCCGGCAATGGATCTACATCTAACTCCTGCGCTGTAATCCGGGTGCACTACTCCACGCTGGACGGAACTGCCGTCGCTTATGAGAGCTATCAGTACTGGAATGAATGGGAAAAATATCTCAGTGTAAAAGATCCCCAAGGAATGGCTAAATTTCTCAAGCGTGGGATCATGGTCTTCAAGTCAGAA
Source organism: Olavius sp. associated proteobacterium Delta 1 (assembly GCA_902749685.1). Taxonomy (GTDB): domain Bacteria; phylum Desulfobacterota; class Desulfobacteria; order Desulfobacterales; family JAFDCJ01; genus JAFDCJ01. Next base: position 6,133 of record CACVKW010000360.1, read on the forward strand.
GCGAATGAAGATCTCAAAAAAGTCCGCAGCAATATGGATGCACTGGGCATCAAATATGAGGACCTGGATGTGGCCGGTATTAAAGAAAAATATCCGCTTCTTGATAATACCAGTTATTTTCCGCCACGCAAACCCGAAGATGATCAATTCGGTATTGCCAACCCAGATCCACTGATCGGAGCGATCTATTATCCTGAAGGGGGTTTTGTTTCCGATCCCATTCTTTCTACTCACAACGTCCAAGTTGCCGCAGAGGCTCACGGCGCAAAATTTCTGTTTAAAAGCAAAGTCGTAGGTATCCTGAATAATGAGGGGCGGGTTCAGGGCGTCCTTCTTGAAGATGGCACGACGGTTCAAGCTCCGGTGGTCGTAAACGCTTCAGGCCCTCATTCTTTCGTAATCAATCGTATGGCTGGTGTAGAAGAAGGTATGAAGATCAAGACCAGGGCACTGCGGCACGAGGTGGTGCATGTCCCTGCACCGGAAGGCTTCGACTATGAAATGCGTGGGTGCCCGAGTTCCGATAGTGATATCGGTGCTTACTGGCGACCGGAAGTAGGCAATCATATCCTTTCTGGCAGTGAAGATCCGGAATGCGATTCCAAGGAATGGATCGAAGATCCCGATGAATTCAACCGCAACTTGACGGATCAGGCCAGAGCGCAGGCATGTAGATTGGCCCTGCGGATACCGGAATTGAGAATCCCCAACCAGATCCAAGGGGTGGTCGACCTGTATGATGTCACCGACGACTGGATTCCCATTTACGATAAATCCGACTTGCCGGGCTTTTATCTGGCCATCGGAACATCAGGGAATCAATATAAAAACGCGCCTGTGGTCGGCAAGATGATGGCAGAGCTGATCACCCAATGTGAAAACGGGAAAGATCACGATCAGGATCCCATCGTTTTTCATCTTGGGAGGATGGACCGCGATATCGATATGAAATTCTATTCCCGCCTGAGGGAAATCAATCAGGAAAGCAGTTTTTCAGTGTTGGGATAAAATGTGTCGGGAGTAGTTTCAACGCCCTGAACCCTAAACAGGGAGATAAAATTATTGCTGCCATTGTGCTTGTTCAATACATTTAGCTAAAAAAGGGAAACGCCCATAATAGTTAAACTCCAACTACTCGACGGCGAACCTGAATTGACGCCCTACAGAAAGAAAGAAAAATAGAAAGAAATATAGGAAATATAGGGACAGGCATTTTATACTTGACGCCGATAGCCATTTAATGTAAAAAGCGTTACGGAACCAAAAAAATGATCACGGGGGATTAATTATGCCCAGAATAGCAAGGATGGTGATTAACGATGGACCGACAGTATATCATGTAATGTCCAGGACAGCGCTTGATGGCTTCCCATTGGGCGATATTGAAAAGGATTTCATGCTGGATCTGATTAAGCGGTATTCTGCGCTGTATTTTGTTGAAATCTTAGGATTTTGCCTTATGGGAAACCACTTCCATATTCTGATGAAAACACTTCCCGAATACAAATTCACAGATCAAGAAATAAAAAAACGCTATGTGGACTTTTATGGGGATAACCGTGTATTCACAGATGGGCTGATCCCATCCTTAAGGGCGAAATTATCAAACCTTTCTGAATTTGTCCGGGAAATAAAAGTCGGCTTTGCCAGGTATTACAACAAACGGCATCATCGTCGAGGTTATTTCTGGGGCGACCGATTCAAAAGTGTCATCGTGGATAAAGGGGAGACCCTGGTTAATTGTTTGGCGTACATAGATCTCAACCCGTTGCGTGCCGGCATCATCTCCCGACCTGAAGAATACCGCTGGAATTCCCTTGGGTATCACGTACAAACCAACAACCGGGATGAATTCCTGTCGACGGATTTCGGATTAAAAGAATTCAATGTTAAAAACAAAAAAGAGCGTATCCGGAGGTATCGCAGATATGTGTATGAAGCCGGTGCAATTAACCGTCCAGACAAAATGCAAGCAAAGGTCATAGATGACAAGGTCGTCGCAAAAGAACGCAAAAAAGACTTTGAAATTAGTCGCATTAGCCGATTCAGATACCGCACACGCTATTTTACGGATTCCGGAATTATTGGATCAAAAGAATTTGTGTCTGAAAATTACCAACGGTTTAAACATCTGTTTTATTCAAAACATGAAAAGAAGCC
>CACVKW010000361.1 GCA_902749685.1 Olavius sp. associated proteobacterium Delta 1
GCCAAGAGTGAGTTTTTGGCCAACATGAGCCATGAGATTCGCACGCCGATGAACGGGGTTATCGGTATGACCGGTCTTTTGCTGGACACGGCCTTGAGCGAGGAGCAGCGCCAGTACGCTGAGATCGTGCACAGCAGTGCCGATGCGCTGCTGGGGGTCATCAACGATATTTTGGATTATTCCAAAGTGGAGGCCGGCAAGCTGGAGCTTGAGATTCTCGACTTTGATCTGCGCTGCACGCTGGAAGATGTGGTTGATGTTTTGGCGGTGTCCGCCCACCCAAAAGGCCTGGAATTGGCCTGCCGGATCCAACCTGACGTTCCGGCCCTGGTGCGCGGTGATCCGGGGAGATTGCGCCAGGTGCTGGTCAATCTGCTAAACAATGCCGTCAAGTTTACCGACAAGGGAGAGGTGCTGGTGCGGGCTGAGCTGCAACGGGAGGACGATCGGCTTGCTTTGGTGCGTTTTAGTGTCACGGATACGGGCATCGGCATTCCGGCCGAGCGCATGCACCGGCTGTTCCAGTCGTTTTCCCAGGTGGACGCCTCCACCACCCGCAACTACGGCGGCACCGGTTTAGGGCTGGCCATCTGCAAGAATCTGGCCGAACTGATGGGCGGTGAAATCGGGGTGCAAAGCCGCCCGGGCCGGGGTGCTACATTTTGGTTTACGAGCAAGTTCGAAAAACAGCCCGCACAGCCC
>CACVKW010000362.1 GCA_902749685.1 Olavius sp. associated proteobacterium Delta 1
ATGCTGGATGCTTGATACTCGATGCTGGATATCTAACAGTACACTATCGGTGAATTTCAACGACATCCAGGATCCAGAAACCAGAATCCAGGATCAGTCAATACTTTCAATG
>CACVKW010000363.1 GCA_902749685.1 Olavius sp. associated proteobacterium Delta 1
ATCATCATTTATTGGAGCAATGAAGATCAGGTTTTTGTTGCTGAAGTTCCGGAATTGCCGGGCTGCATGGCCCACGGAAATTCATATGAAGAAGCACTGGCGAATGCCAAAGAGGCAATACAGCTATGGATTGATACGGCCAGAGAATTCGGCGATCATATACCTGCACCAAAAGGACAGAGATTAATGCTGGCCTAAGCGGAAAATATACTCTTTATCCTGCTTGTCCGGTGGAATTATTACCCTGGTAAATGTCATCGAAAAACATCTTAAGGTATCGTAATCTTTCCATAGGCAGAGGATTCCTTTTCCAACAAGATGAGAGAGATCAGCGCTTCCCTGTCTTCCATCGTCATATTCCAGCTCTACTTTATAATTTTCTAAGACTTGCGCCTATTTTTTGCATCTTTATCTTTTTCCGTATGCCGTCGCCGTATGCCGTGCGCCGTATGCCGTGTGCCGAAAGCCATTTTCCTATCCCTTTCCCCTTTTGCCTCCAATTCCCCTCAAGATTTTATTTTAAATTGCCGGAAATAATAGCAATAACTGTGCTGCGGACATTCCGGCAGACTTATAAAACTGTGAACACTGACATATATTGTCAGTTTATCCGGCAAAATTTGTCAAATTTACCAAAGGTCTATGTCTTATATATCTCAATAATATAATAATTTAATCTGGTTATAAAATTGCAAATTCTTTTGCATGAATATTGCAGGCTTATAATCCGGTTAATCAGGTCGGTTCGTGAAAAAGACTTTGAACCGCAATTAAATGCCTAAATTAATTGAAAACAAGAGGTCCCATGAAAACAAATTTTCAAAACCCTGCTCGATATAATTTTTCAAAATCTGCCTCAATGCCGTTTGGCAAGGCCGTTTCCATATTCCTGGTCATTCTCAGCCTTGGATTTGCCTTTTTACTGCCGACACCTGCCTCCGCGGCCTATTCCTACAAAAAATCGATTACCATCCAGGAAAGTCAGATACCCGACGGCGCCTGTGGTGGGAATCTGACAAATTTTGCGGTGATGATCACCCTGACGGGCTCGGACTTCCAGGAAGTCGAAGACGACGTGGATGCCGACGGCTATGACATCATCTTCAAGGACTCAACGGAGACCACCACCCTGGATCACGAGATCGAGATCTATGACGAGACCAATGACCTGTTGGTGGCCTGGGTGCGGGTGCCCACCCTGGATTACAACGACAACACAGTCATCTACATGTACTACGGGGACAGCGGTGTCAGCGCCCCGACCGAGAACCCGAGCGGGGTGTGGGATTCTAATTATGTTGGCGTGTGGCATCTTGAGGAAACAACTGGAACCCATTATGATTCAACCTCATATGGCAATAATGGAACCCCAGGCGGCGGAGTGACACAGGATGCTAGCGGGAAAATAGATGGTGCTGATGATTTTGACGGTAATGATGACCGCATCGAGATTGGTACCACAGGCTTCTCAACAGCCAATATGACATTTTCGGCTTGGGTAAGGGTCGATGCACTTGAAAACAACAGCTATTTATTTGGCCACACAACACAACCGGCCTATGCTGATAGGATACAGATTTATGCATCCGGAACTTCTCCTACTGTTTTGGCTTTAGGTCTTGGCGATACCCATACCAAGGATACCGGAAGTTCCCTCTCTACTGGAACCTGGTATCATGTTGTCCTCGTTTGGGATGCTACAAACTATACGGTGTACTTGAATAAAACCGTCGATATGAGCGGAACCTATACGGGCCTTTCAACTTTACAGACCTATGCCGACATCGGAAACGATGGAAATCCGGCTGAGAGAGATGAGTCATGGAATGGGGTGATTGATGAAGGGCGTATCTCTAAAGTTGCCCGATCTCAGTGCTGGATCGAAACCGAGTACAACAACCAGAATGACCCAGCCACGTTCTATGGTGTTGGAAGTCAGCAGCCCGTTGCCGATTCCGATGGTGATCTCACCGCCTCGGGCACCATTACCGAACCCATCGCCATATCCTCGATTGCCGATACGCCGGGCGAACGGGTCGCCGTATTTGACTTTAGCATATCCGACGGCGGTACCGCCGACGGATTGTCGCTGGATGTCAGCCAGATTGTTTTGAATACTTCGGGCACCGGCACTTTCAGCGATATTACCTGGCAGTTAAACGGGCCGGACGCGAGCTATGTCACCGGCACGGTAGCCGCGGGCACCATCACTTTCAGCTCGCTCAGCATCTCGGTGGCCGACGGTGCCTCCGAAACCTACACCGTCTATGCCTACTTTTCAACCTCACCCACATCAACCGACGGCCAGACCTTTATCCTCTCGGTGGATGGCGATACGGATCTGACGGTTAGCGGCACCCAGATGGGCACCACCAGCGCGGTAACCAACGGCACCGGCTCGACCATGGCGGTTGTCCACAGCCAGCTTGTCTTCTCCACCCAACCCCCTTCCTCTGCTTGTGTTGACACGGATTTCAGCGGCACGATTGCGGTCAGCGCCACGGATGTCAACAACAATGTCGATCAGGATTTTAATGAAAACATTACCATATCGGCGGTGATCACGGTCAGCCACGCGGCCGCCAGCGGCACCCTGACCAGCACGGATTCCGGCGGGACCACCAAGAGTCCCACCAACGGGACGGCGACCTGGACGGATACCAAGTATGATTACGAAGAGACCATCGACATCAAGGCGGTATCCGCCACCACCTATACCACCGGGATATACAGCACAGCGGTGGATTTCAGCTGTCCCGAAGCCACCTTCAAGGTGGGGAGTTTCACCAAGAGCACGGGTGGGGCGCCGGCCAGCCAGAATGTGGCCCATGGCCTAGGCGAGACCCCCAAGGCGCTCATCCTGTGGACCAGCGCCAAAACCAGCGAGTCGCTCAGCGCGGACTATCGCTTCGCCATGGGCGTGACAGACGGCACCACGGACAAGTCGGTGGCACTAGCCAGTGATGATGCCGCAGCAATATCAAATGCGAGCCGGCGCATGGCCAATAAGGCGCTTACCATCGTGCAGTGGGGGGAGAACGTGATAGCCGAAGCCGATCTCACCTCGTGGGATGCCACCAACTTTACCCTCAACTGGACGACGAACGATGCCTCCGCCTATACCATCCATTTCATTGTCATTGGTGGCTCGGGAGTCTCCGCCAAGGTCCTGGGCTGGACCATGCCGACGTCGACGGGCAACCAGTCGGTCACGAGTGTGGGCTTTCAACCGGACGCGGTCATGCATATGTACGCGGGGAGCGGCCTCACGACCGCGCCACCGCACAGTCAGACGAACGCCGCCTTTGGTCTGGGCGTGATGGACGCCGCCGGCAACCAGTGGGCGAACACGCTCTTCATTTATGACGGTCAATTTAACTCCGATACGCAGCAGGGACAGCAGACAGACGCCGCCATCTACGCCATTAACAGCGGACAAGCTGTGACCAAAGAAGCCTCCTGGGTGTCGATGGACGCCGATGGCTTCACGGTCAACTTCAGCACAGCGAGCACGAGCGCCAGCCAGGTGGCGTCCCTGGCCCTGCAAGGGATAGACATCAAAGCCGGGAGTTTTGCCAAGAGTACCGGCGGGGCCCCTGCCAGCCAGGGGGTGACCGGGGTGGGCTTTCAGCCGAGCCTCGTGCTCCTTGCAAGCTTTATGAATACGACGCAAGCCAGCCCTGTGGTTGATAGCGAGTTTGGTGTCGGCGCCTCCGACGGTACCAGCGAGGGCAGTGCCGGCTTGCGGGACGAAGACGCTCAGGCGGACACCGACACCGATGGCATCGACAAGACCAGCAAAGTCCTGGTGAAGCTCGACACCACCACCTCCAGCATTGACGCCGAGGCCGACCTGACGAGCCTGGACAGTGACGGCTTCACCCTCAACTGGACGACCAACGATGCCACGGCGACGGAAATCCTCTACCTGGCCTTGGCGCCCGGTTCTGATTCCGACGGAGACCTCACCGCCAGTGCAGCCATTAGCGAACCGGTGGCAATATCCTCCATTGCCGACACTTCCGGGGAAAGGGTGGCCGTGTTTGATTTTAGCATATCCGACGGCGGTACCGCCGACGGATTGTCATTGGATGTCAGCCAGATTGTCTTGAATACTTCGGGCACCGGCACTTTCAGTGATATTACCTGGCAGTTAAACGGACCGGACGCGAGCTATGTTACCGGCACGGTGGCAGCGAGCACCATCACTTTCAGCTCGCTCAGCATCTCGGTGGCAGACGGTGCCTCCGAAACCTACACCGTCTATGCCTATTTTTCATCCTCTCCGACATCAATGGACGGCGAGACCTTCATTCTTTCGGTGGACGGCGATACGGATTTGACCATCGGCGGCAGCGGTACCCAGATGGGCACCACCAGCGCGGTGGACAACGGCAGCGGCTCGACCATGAATGTGGTCCACTCCCAGCTTGTTTTCTCCACCCAACCCCCGTCTTCTGCTGCGATCAACACGGATTTCAGCGGCACGATTGCGGTCAGCGCCACCGATGTCAACAACAATATCGATACGGATTTTAATGAAGCGATCACCCTATCGGCGGTGATCACGGTCAGCCACGCAGCCGCCAACGGCACCCTGAGCAGCACGGATTCGGGCGGGACCACCAAAAGCCCGACCAGCGGGACGGCGACCTGGACCGATACCAAGTACGACTATGCAGAAACCATTGATGTCAGGGCGGTCTCAACGACCTCCTATACCAGCGGGATATACAGCACGCCGGTGGACGTCAGCAACTGTTCGGCGGCCGATGCCACGTTAGGCGGGACGCTGGCTGACGGTGCCGCTGAGGCGGCGATCGTCAGCGGTGGTGAAACCCTGACCATCACGTTGACCGACGACACCTGGGTGGCGGCCGGCGCCGCGTTCAACGCCCAGCGACAGAACATTATCGATGGTCTGGCTTCGGACAGCAGCCAGGCCGCCGGTTGGAACGCTATCGTCCAGGCCAACCTGGACCTTGCCGATGTGGTGCGTACGAGTTCCACGGTGGTGACGGTCACGCTGGCAGGGGGCGAGGCGGACTACAACATCTCGGCCCACGAGACCATCACGGTCACCGTGCCGGCCCCGGCCGTCGCCGGCGGCTGTCCACATGACGGCGCAACCACCTTCAGCATCCGCCACACGGCCCAGCCCATGCGGCAGCCGGATGTGAGCGTCCATAACACTGCCGGTTCAACCACCTTTACGGTGCCGGCCTGTGTCAGAAGCATTATCGTCAAGACCTGGGGCGGCGGCGGCGGCGGCGGAGCCGGTGGAAATTTAAGCGTCGGCGGCGCCGGCGGCGGCGCGGGGTTTGCGCAGGCCACCCTGAGCGTCACCCCCGGCGAAACCCTCGATATTCATGTCGGCGGCGGCGGCGGCGGCGGGACGTTCAGTGGAACCTATTCCGGCGGTGGTGGCGGCGGCGGCGGCCGTTCTGAGGTCTCAAGAAGCGGTACTTCTTTGGTTGTTGGGGCCGGCGGAGCCGGTGGCGGCGGTGGTGACAATTCTACCGCAACTGCCGGAGGAGCCGGAGGAGCCGGTGGGGGCACGACGGGTATCGCGGGCAGCCCATCGAGCGGCGCCGGCGGCGGCGCCGGCGCGACGGCCAGTGCCGGCGGTGCCGGCGGAACCGGCGGTGGCAACCCTGGTTCGGCCGGCGCCTCTCAAACCGGCGGAGCGGGGGCAGACGGCAGAGATGCTGCCGGTGCGGACGGTTCCTTGAATAACGGCGGTACGACCAGCGGCGGTGACGGTGGCCAGGGCGATGTTACAGCCGGTTTTGGCGGCGGCGGCGGCGGCGGATCCGGTTACTTTGGCGGCGGTGGCGGCAGTGGCTCCCTTATCCTTGATGCCGGCGGCGGCGGCGGCGGCGGCGGGTCGTCCTACACCATCACCACTGCTATCGACACAGACAATGATGCGGGAAGCGGGCAATCAGCAGGCAACAACACCGACGCCGACTATGCCGGCGGCGCCGGCCAGGGCGGTGGCGGCGGCGCAATGGATAGCAGTGGAACGGCCGGCAGCGACGGCCGCATCGTGATCATCTACGAAACCCAGACCACCGGCTACGGCTACAACCGCAAGCTTCGCATCAACCACAGCCAGGTGGCCGGCACCGCCGACCACACCGATTTTCAGGCCCTGATCAGCCTGAGTGGCGACTGGCTCAAGACCACCGCGGCAGACACGACCAACGGCCGCATCGAAAATGACAACGGCTGGGACATTATCTTCAAGGACGAAGACGGCAACCAGCTCGACCACGAGATCGAAAAATACGACGGCAGCGCCACGGGCGGCACCCTGATTGCCTGGGTGCGAATCCCCACCCTCAAGGCGACCGAGAACACCGACATCTATATGCATTACGGAAATGCCTGCATTGATTCTGCCACCGAGAATCCGGAAGGCGTTTGGAATGACGACTACGTGGGCGTCTGGCACTTGCATGATGACTATGATGATTCTTCCGGCGACAACAATGGATCAAGCACCGGTTCCACTGACACAGGGGGGAAGATAGCAAACGGCGAGAGTTTCGATGGTAATGATTATATTGATCTGCCTGATGGATTTGTACAAAATGCTGATGATTTTACTTTTGCTGCCTGGGTCAATTGGGATGGTCCAGCAGGCACAGATTGGGAGAGAATATTTGATTTTGGAACCGGAGAAACTGTAAATATGTTTTTGACTCCAAATAATGGTAATACTGATACTCCACGTTTTGCGATAACTACATCAGGATTAGGTGGCGAACAACAGATTACTGGTCCAAGTGCTTTATCGACAGACACATGGCATCATATTGCTGTGACTATAGACAATTCAATTACAACAGGAACACTATACATTGATGGAGTAAGTGTGGCTTCTAATACTGGGATGACTTTGTCTCCTTCTGATTTAGGAAATACTAATCAAAACTGGCTTGGCAGATCTCAATATGGTGCAGACCCCTATTATGATGGTATACTAGACGAAGTACGTGTTTCCAGTGTGGCCCGCTTAGCCGGCTGGATTGAGACCTCATTCAACAACCAGAACGATCCCGGCGATGTGGACAGCCCCGGGTTTTACACGGTGTTTCCCGAGTTTCCCACCTGCGGTTTTTCCTATCGCCGAAAGATCACCATCGACAACACCCAGGTGTCGGGCTCCGCGGACCTGACCGACTTTCCGGCCCTGATCAGTCTTACCAGTCAAAGCTACTTGAGCAGCGCCTACGTCACCGATGCCCAGGGCGACGACATCATCTTTGTGGGCGAAGACGGCCGGCAGTTGGACCATGAAGTGGAATCGTACTCCCAGGATGGTACCGACGGTACCCTGGTGGCCTGGGTCAGGATCCCCGCCTTAAAGGCCAGCGAAGACACGGTCATCTACATGCTCTACGGCAACAGCTGCGTGACGACCTCCCTGGCGAATCCGGAAGGCGTGTGGGACTCCAACTACGTGGGCGTGTGGCATCTACACGATGACTATGATGATTCTTCTGGCGACAACAACGGATCGAGCACTGGTTCCACTGATGCAGGGGGAAAGATAGCAAACGGCGACAGTTTCGATGGCAATGACTATATTCAGATATCAGGTCTTTTGGGAAGCCCTGCTAATGTTACCATTACTGCCTGGATAAATTTGACTTCGGCAGACACAAGTGGTGCCGAGGTGTTGAGTATTGGCGACTGTGCTGCTATGCGCATAGATGGCGACGTAGACAACACGAATGGCTTTTACCACTATGCATCTGGTTGGAGGTCAACCGTCTCTGATGACCTTTTAGCAGGAACCGGATGGCATCACGTTGCCTACTTCATGGATGATTCTGGGAACAGTCAAAAGCTATACATCGATGGGATAGAAGAAGGGTCGTCCAATTATACAGAATCTTTATCCTATTCCGGGCTGGGCTCCAACACGTTCATTGGAAGGCATGGGAATGGAAATACTGGGATGGACTTTAATGGCACCATCGACGAAGTACGTGTTTCCAGCAGCGCCAGGTCAGTCGGCTGGATTCAAACCGAGTACAACAACCAGAGCAGCCCCGGCACCTTCTACAGCGTGGACGCCGACGAGGAGGAGACCTGCGCCTACAGCTACGACAAGCAGATCACCGTCGACCACGGCCAGGTGGCGGGCACATCGGATCTGACCAATTTTCCGCTGCTGGTCAGCCTTTCGGGCAACTGGCTCAAGACCACCGCCGCGGACACGGTCAACGGCCGCATCGAAAGCACCGGCGGCGATGACATCATCTTCATGGACGCTGACGGCATCACCCAACTCGACCATGAAATCGAAAAGTACGACGGCACCAACGGCACCCTGGTGGCCTGGGTCCGGATCCCCGCCCTGTACTATGACCGCGATACGGTCATCACCATGTGGTATGGCAACGACTGCATCAAGTTTCCCACCGAGCACCCGGCGGCGGTTTGGGATGACAACTATCTAATGGTTCATCATTTAAACCAGAGTTCGGGAACCTTAAATGATTCAACCCAATACAACCATGACAGCAATACTGAAACCGGCATGACCTATCAACAAACGGGTCAGATCAGCAGCTGCCTGCTGTTTGATGAATCCGACGATTATTATGATGTCAGTGATTTTGACTATGGGGATACCTTTACGGTTTCCATGTGGGCCAAAGTCACGGACAACGTCGGAAGTGCATATCAATATCTTTACAGTCATGATGTCCTTCAGACGAATCCCAGCCTTAACATGATTTTTGCGGAAGACTCTGTAGTACCTTTGGGACTCGAAGAAGCAGATGATCTAGTTGTAACTTTGGGTGATAATGGTTCGAGTGATGAAGACCTGTTAGCGAATGTTTCGGACGGTGATATCAATGCCACGGATGGCAGCTGGCATTATGTGACCTTAACCCGGGTGAGAAACGGGACCAACCGTCTTTACATCGACGGCCAATTGCAATCCACTTCCGCTGCCCCTGACACCGACATTGACCCGGCGGGCAGTATTAATATTGGGAGAAGACAGGATGGAGATTTAAACAGATATTTTGGCGGCAATTTGGATGAGATTCGTATTTCTAATTCTGAACGTCCGGCCGGCTGGGTCGAAACCTCGTTCAACAACCAGAGCGATCCCGGCGATGTGGGCAACCCCGGCTTTTACAGCATCACCGGGGAGTGCCGCGGCGAATACAATTACCGCCGGGCCATCACCATCGACGGCAGCGCTGTCAGCGGTACCAGCGGCACGCTGGACAATTTTCCGCTGCTGGTCAGCCTTTCCGGCGACTGGCTCAAGACCACCGCGGCCGATGCCGTCAACGGCACCATCGAAAATGCCAACGGCTGGGACATTGTCTTCCGGGACTCAGACGAGCGCACCCAGCTGGATCACGAGATCGAAAAGTATGACGGCAACGCGGGCACCCTGGTGGCCTGGGTGCGGATCCCCTCGCTTGACAAGGTTGATGCCAATGAGACCACCATCTACATGTACTACGGCAACTGCGGCATCACGGCTTCCCAGGAGAATGTCAGCGGCGTTTGGGACTCCAACTACGTGGGCGTGTGGCACTTGGTCGAGGGTGACAGCACGGCAGCGGACTTTTATCAAGACTCTACTTCCAACGATAAGCACGGCACCCTGACCGATGCTGATTTAGACACGATTCAGGACGATGGGCAGATTTCTAAAGCCATGGATTTTAACGGGGATGCGGATTATATTCAGACAATGAGTGGTGAATCAAAAACGGCCGCCAACTTCACCTGGGAGGCCTGGTTCAAGACAGACACGACAACGGGGCCTCACATTTTGTTATGGCAAGGCAACCAGACTGATAATGGGTGGTCAAGTGGAGACCCCACTGGTGACCACGAGGCTCACGTGAATATCGGCAAATACGATACAGACAACATAATCGGCTGTTATTATGGAAACGATGAGGATGTCGCAGCAGACACCATCCAAATCAATGCAGCCTTTACGGATACAACGGGCTTTCATCATGTGGCGTTTGTCATTACAAATGCAGATACAGCCACGGTTTCTGGTGAATTGTTTCTCGACGGAACCTCTGTTGGAACCGATACGACCACCCAAAACACCAGGGATGATTGGGATCCAGATTTGAGAATAGGAGGCCCCGGTGCAATCGAAAGGTTATTCGATGGTATCCTCGACGAAGTGCGGGTCTCCACCACGGCCCGTTCGGCCGACTGGATCAAGACCTCACACGACAACCAGGATGATCCGGGTGACGTGGGCAGCGCCGGGTTTTACACGGTAGGGGATCTGGAATACAGCTTCACGCTGGCGGCCTTTGCCACGGCGGTGGACCTGGTCTCCTTTACGGCCACGGGGCGGGACAACGCGGTTTTGGTGGAGTGGGAGACGGCCCAGGAGATCGACAACATGGGCTTTTACCTGTACCGGTCCACCGGTCTGGCGGGGCCCTATGAAAAGCTGACCGAGCAGCTGATCGGCGGAACCGACTATTCGGTGATGGGCCGGGCCTATGCCTACGAAGACCGCGACCTGGTGCCCGGCCGGCTGTACTACTACAAGCTGGAGGATTTGGACAGCGACGGCACGCGCACCTTTCACGGCCCCATCTGCGTGGACTGGGACGGCGACGGCCTGCCCGATGACTGGGAGCTGGCCCACGGGCTCAACCCGGCCCTGGACGATGGGGCGCTTGATTTTGACGGCGACGGGCTGAGCAACCGGCAAGAGTACGAGCGCGGCACGGATCCCTTCAACCCGGACAGCGACGGCGACGGGATTGTGGACGGTCAGGACCTTAAACGGGACCGGGACGAGGCCTTTGACGGCCGCAGCCTGACCCGCGGGGTTCAGATTCTGTCTTCTGACGAGACCGGTATGACACTCGAGCTGCGCACCGACGGGTTTGCGGCGCGCGAGGTTGCGGCCGGCGAGCGCCGCTTCGAGCGGCTGACGGTGGCCGACTACATCCACGGCTTCAGCAGCGCGATCGGCCAACCCGAGCTGCCCATGAAGGGCGTGCTGCTGGATCTGCCGCAGGGCAAATCAGCCACCCTGACGATTTTGGGCACCGCCGGCCAGGCCCATGCCGGCTACCAGATCTACCCGGTGCCGCAAACCGTGGTGCGCGGTCAGGGCGATAAGGCCCACCTGGCGGAAATCTTTGCCATCGATGAGCAAACCTATGCCGCCGACAGCCTGTATCCGGCTGAGGCTGCCCGGCTGGGCCCGACCTATGTCTGGCGCGGCGATCAGAAGCTGCAGCTGCAGTTTTATCCCCTGGCCTTTAACCCGGCCGCCGGCAGCCTGGTGCACTATGCCCGCATCCGGGTCCGGATCGATTACGCGGATATGTCGGCCCAGGCCAGGTCAGCCGGGACGGCGGATCAGCGCGTGACCCCCTGGCGCCCGCCGGCGGATAACAGTGCGAGGGCTTTAACGGCAGCCTTTAGCCGCGGTCTGGCGGCGGCCTTGAAATCGCCCGGCGGCATCAGCGCATCCGGCATCGGGATCGGTTTTGTCCCCATACTGGCGGCGGCCGTCTGGAGCCCGCCCGACGAGGCGGCGGCCTACAAAATTTCAGTCACCGATGAGGGCATCTACCGGCTGAGCCGCAGCGAGCTGGCGGCGGCCGGCATCGCTGTGGACGCGCTGGACTTAAGCCGCGTGCGCATCTACAACCTGGGCCGGGAGATCGCCATCCGGATTGATGACGCCAACGGCGATGACACCCTTGACAATGGCGACTTTATCGAATTTTACGCCACGGCGGTCGACAGCCAATATCAAAAGTACGCCCGCAACAACATCTACTGGCTGACCATTGCCGGCGGCAGCGGCAGCCCGCAGCGCATGGCCCAAATGGACGGCACACCCGCTGCTGCGGCCCTGGCCGCCTCGCACGGCGCCGCCGTGCGCCATGAAAATTATTATGTCTACTCGTCCAAAGCCCCCGGGGCCGACGGGCTCGAGCGCTGGTTCAGCGGCGGGGCCCTGGGAGACGGCGTGCAGTACGGCCCCCTGGCGGGCAGCTTCAGCCTGGCCGTGCCGGATGTGGTCGGGGGCCAAGGCAGCCTGACGCTTTCGCTGTACAGCGCCTACAATACCGATCATGCGGCGGCGGTCTCGCTAAACGGCGTTGCCGTGGGCACCTTTACCTGGAGCGGCATCGGGTTTTACGAGGTCACAATCGACCCGGTCAACCTGGTTTCGGGCAGCAACACGGTCACCATCGACTGCAACACCAGTGTCGACGCCATCCTGCTGGACTGGATCGAAGTCGGCTATGCGCGGGATTTTATCGCCAACAGCGACGTGCTCAAATTTTCCCACCCGGCCGGCTACCGCTATCAGATCATCAGCTTCACGGACCCGGATCTTCTGGCCTATGACATTACCACGCCCGTTGATGTGCGGCGGGTCGTCAATTTTGACACCTACGCCGGGCTCAAGCCCTATACCGTGGAATTTGAAGATCCGGACGGCGGCGGCGTGGACCGCACGTTTATGGTGCTGACCCGGGCCCGGGTCAACAGCGTGGCCGGTATTTCACCGGATACGGCCTCCAGCCTGTTCGACACCGCCAACGGGGCCGACTACATCCTGATCACCCACCGGGAAATCGGCTGGGACGGCAATGGCGATGCGTATCCCTGGCTCAGTGAACTGACAACCCTGCGCCAGGCCCAGGGGCACCGGGTCAAGACAGTCGATGTGCAGGATATCTTTGACGAGTTCAGCTACGGGCTGCCAAGCCCCGGGGCGCTGAAGGATTTTCTGACCTATGCCTACGACCGCTGGAGCGGGGATGCGCCCCGTTACGTGCTGCTGGTGGGCGACAGCACCTATGACCCCAAGAACAACTGGGGGCTGCCCGACACCACGCCCTACGTGCCCACCTACCTGGCCTACACCCAGTTTATGGGCGAGACGGCCACCGACGAGTGGTTTGTCAGGATCAATGACGGCGATGCCCTGGCCGACATGCACATCGGCCGGCTGCCGGCCCGAACCGCGGCCGAGGCGGCCGTGATGGTGGCTAAGATCGCAGCCTACGAGAGCGCACTCAACACCAAGACCTGGCAAAAGAACGTCGTGCTGACGGCAGACGACGCGCCAGAGGACTATGAAACCGTCTTTGAAACCATCAACGAAGATGCGGCCGCCCTGCTGCCGGCCGGGTTAAATGAACCGTTCCGCGGATACCTGGCGGATTACCTGGCGGCGGCCGACCTGACCGGCGACATCAAGGATCAGATCAATAACGAGGGGGCCCTGATCGTCAATTACAGCGGCCACGGCTCCCAGCGCATCTGGGCCGCCGAGGAAATCTTTAATGACACCGATGTGGCGGATCTGACCAACAGCGCCCTGCCCTTTTTTGTCAGCATGAACTGCCTGACGGGCTATTCGATCACGCCCGAGGCGCTGGGGGCCGGGGCGCTTTCGCTGGCCGAAGCCCTGATGCGCTCGGAACACGGTGCCCTGGCGGCCTTGATGCCGAGCGGGTTGAGTGTCACCGGCGGCCAGCACATCCTGAACAGCGGGCTGTTTGAGGCTGTTTTTAGCGAGGACGTGCGCGTGCTGGGCGATGCCCTGGCCCGGGCCAAGGCGACCCTGGTGGCCAACGAGGCTTCTGATTTTGCCGGCAGCCGCTACGCCGAGGTCGCCGCCACCTTTATTCTTTTCGGTGATCCGGCTACACCCCTGATGGTGCCGCTGCCCACCCGTCCCGCGGGGCTGGCAGCCGAAGCCGGCGACAATGTGGTCAGCCTGCAGTGGCAGGCGGCCGCCGATTGCAACGGCGGCGCGGTCGCCGGCTACAACGTCTACCGCAGCACGACCGGCGGCGGGGTATATGCCAGAATAAACAGCGCCCCGGCCGGCAGCGGGATCGGGGCCGCCCTGGCGCCGGCGGAAATGGCGGCCCTGGTAACGGCCACCGAATACAGCGACGCCACAGCCGCCAACGACACCACTTACTACTATGTCGTCAAGGCCGTGGATGCCGACGGCGACGAGAGTGTGCGCTCGGCGGTTGTCAGCGCCACCCCGGCGGCCGTTCCCGTCCGCGACCTGACCGGCGGCGGCAGTGAAACCACCGGCGCTGGCGGCGGCGGTGGAGGTGGAGGCGGCGGATGTTTCATCGCAACCAGCCAAAAGGTGGAAGCATCTTTTTTCATCGCCGAATGGCCGATCAGCAGTGTATTCGGCCTGCTCGCGCTGATTGGACTATTGTGGCTGGGGAAAAGAAGCAGGGATTGAGGTTTAACGAATTCGGAAGTGGGAATGAGGAAGGGGGAAAAAGAAGAAGGGATTTAGGGATTGAAGGACAAAATCATTAAATTAGAAGTAGGTAGAATTCCTTCAATTCCTAAATTCCTAAATCCCTGAATTCCTAATTTAGACCCATGTCCACTTTTCATGCAATTGCGGGACGTACCAAGGTTCACAACCATTTTTTCAAACTAAATGACGAGGTCTGGACGAGTATCAAAACGGCTGAAAAGAAACGCAAATAGCGATTCAATGTTCGCTTTGAAAACAAAGGATAATAACGTCCGGAGCGAAGCGACATCATTATTCGATGTTCGATGTTCAGTCTTTTCTCTGTTCGATGTTCAGTCTGTTTTCTGTTCTCATTTTGGTCAGCCAACCGCCTCCACCGAGCGTCAGCGCTCGGCATGCGCATACATTTGCAGATATTGGAGGCTTGTGATAAACTTGATTTAACAATTAAAGAACGTGAAAAGAGATCGGTGTGATGGTAGATTTGACTTACAAATTTCGACGCAACGCGAATTTCGTTTTCCGCAAGATCGATGATGAAACCATTCTGGTTCCCATCAAGGACAACGTCGGCGACATGGGCTCCATCTATAATCTGAATGAAGTGGGGGCCTTTGTATGGGAACGCCTTGACGGCCAGAACCGGCTGCTCGATATCAAAAATATGATGTTGGACGAATTCGAGGTCAATGACGAAACAGCCGCAAAGGATTTGTCGGAATTCATCGGGCATTTGAAGGAGGAAGATGCGGTAATCTATCCGTGATAGCGATATGTCCGGGTTAGAATCTTAGTTGTGATATTGGTGAAAAAACCATGAAAGAAAATAAAAAGAAAAAATACGAAAAACCCGAAGTGACGAAGATCAAACTCGACGCCAAGACGGCCGTGTTGGGTGCATGCAAAACCGGCAGTATCGTCGGCCCCGGTGTCCCGAATTGCGGCATCCCGTTCGCCCCTTGCTCCGGCAATGGAAGTTAATGCCAAAAACACTCCGGATAAACATAGCCGACGCCGGCATCGGCATTGAAGACGATGCGGCGGCAAATTCGTGGGAAGTCGCACCGGCCTACCGCCCTTTTGTCAGATCCGGGCCGGCGGATATCCGCCTGCGGCTGCACCAGGGCAGTCCGGCCCCCCCGGCCGGAGAGGCGGTTTTTGACTGCCCGCCCATCTGGACGCTCTACCGTCAAAACACAACCTCCATCATAAAGATGTTTAGCGGATATCCCGACCAGGAGAGGACCCTGGTTCTGCCGCCTGATCTCGCAAATACGGATCTTTACTTTAGCGACCGGGCCGGTTGCTTTCAGGACCCGTTCTATGGGCCCACCATGGAGCTTTTGATGATAAACTATCTGGCCCGGGAACGGGGGGGCATTCTGCACGCCTGCGGCATCGAATACAACGGGATGGGTCTGCTGTTCGCCGGTGAATCCGGGGCCGGCAAAAGTACCCTGGCCAACCAGTGGCAGCGGGAAGACCGGGCAACCGTTTTAAGTGACGACCGAACCATTGTACGAGATGTCGCTGGAGAAATCCGGATGTACGGCACCCCCTGGCACGGTGAGGCCAAATTCGGCTCTCCCCGGGGGTGCAGGTTGGAAACGATCTTTTTTCTGCGCCACAGCCAAAAGAATGCGATTCAACCGCAATCCACTGCCGAATCGGTGCTGCAACTCCTGCAATGTTCTTTTCCACCTTACTGGGATGCGGCGGGCATGGAATATACGATGAAGTTTTTTGAATCTTTGGCTACCCGTATATCCTGCCACGAATTATCGTTTAGGCCGGATGATAGCGTGATAGAGATGATAAAAAGGTATAAGGTTTAAGGATTGTATCTTTATCCCTTTTACCATAAGGCCACCAAGCCGCTCCAAAGGTGCATTCCTCCTCGAATCCACCAAAAGTCGGACACTCCTCCAACGAAGTGCTCTCGCATCGCTCTTCTTTTACCTTTTCCGACTTCAAATGATTCCACTATTCCATCATTTCTCACTGAAGAACTTATCAATGAAGGTGGCAACAATAAATAATATATTTCCAACAAGTTGTGGATATTTCGAGGAACCTGAAACAAATTCGCCTTAGTTGTATATTGACAGATCATTTTCCCAATGCAATAGTAGGTGTTTGTAACCTACTAAATCAATTCCTATGGTTTAATTGGATCTATGCAATTTAATTTTGAATGGGATCCTATAAAGGCTAAATCAAACAAAGAGAAACCCGGAATTACATTTGAGCAATCCGTTTCTGTTTTTCGGGATTCAAGAGCATTAACTATTTATGATTCTGATCACAGTGGAGAAGAAGACAGATGGCTCACTCTCGGAATTTCGGCTACAGGTTTAATGCTTATCGTACATCATACCTATAATCAGATTAACAAAGATACGGCCAACACAAGAATAATATCAAGTCGTAAAGCAACGAAACGAGAACGCAGCCAATATATGGAATAAAAATTATGAAGAAGGAATATAACTTTTCAAATGGGGAACGGGGAAAATTTTATAAATCTGATGCTAAATTTAATTTACCTATCTACCTTGATAATGAGAATTTATTGTTTGTGGAAAAAATTGCAAAACGCAAGGAGTCTGACTTGTCAACCATTGTAAACGAGCTCATAAGATCGGACAGGGAAATAGCAAAGGTGATTGAATAGCGGAGTTATCTTTATTTTCGCGGTGAAAAACAGCGGGATGCAAGCAAAAGCCGCTCCCACCTTCTCAACATCTCAACTTCTCACCTTCTGTCATCCGTCTTCCGCATTCAACAGGCTCAGTCCTCAGCACTCATCCCTCAGTCCTGATATTTTTTCAACTCTCTGCGCTATAAGCCTACCGCCATATCCTTTGAGCTTTCAGCTTTGAGCCTGGCGTCACAGATGCCATTCCCTATACCCTCAACCTTACACCAATTTTTTATTGATCCCTCCCCCACTTTCAAGTATATTGCCTTTCCACTCAAATCCGGTCAAGGAACGGAATGCCATGTCAAAGATCCGCAATAAAACCATTCAGGGAATAACCGTCGGTGAAACATTCGTCATATCGCGTCAGTTCACGGAAGCGGATATGCTGGCGTTTGCCTCAGTTACGCGCGACTACAATCCAATTCATTTTGAAAAAGGCTATGCCGATGTAAAAAATTTCAACGACCGGATATGTCATGGCTTGCTGGTCGGAGGCATGCTGACTGAAGTTGGCGGCCAAATCGGCTGGCTGGCATCAGAGATGAACTTCCGTTTCAAACGGCCGGTTTATTTTGGCGACACGATTGAATGCACGTTTACCATCAGCGAAATTGACGAGCGCAACCGGGCCAGAGCCGAAGTCATATACCGCAACCAGGACGGCACCATTGTTCTGGAAGCCGATCTGGCCGGTATTCTTCCGGGCGAACCGGAAAGAGAGGTTCTCGAGACCATGGTCGCGCAGGGAGATCCGACGAATAAGGAGAGGGATTGAAGGATTTGGGGATTGGGGGATTGGGGAAGGAATGAAAAAATGAACATCGAATGAAAAAAAAAGATGAAAAAACAGACATATGATCTGGCAGAAAGGCCGCTCGAATATTCGGTGCGAATCATAAAGATCGTTGAACAGCTTCCAAATTCCAAAGCCGGCAGCCATGTTGCAGGCCAATTGCTAAAATCGGGAACTATTAGACGATATTTTGCAGGAAACAGAAAATTAAAAGAGATAGAATTCCTTCAATTCCTCAATCCCTAAATTCCTAAATTATGGTCACCTAAATCCCTCAATTCCTAAATTATGGTCACCTGAATTCCTCAATCCCCCAATCCCTGTCACCTGATCATTTTCGAGCGGCCTTCGAAAAGCGCCCCTTCTTTTATGTCAATCGATTGGGCCATGCAGTCTCCCATCAGCCGCCCGGAGGATTGAATCTGGAGCTGCTTGCGAGCCGTGACATTGCCGTTGATTCGTCCTTGAATAACAACATTCTCGGCTTCGATATTGGCTTCGACGATGCCGGTCGGGCCAATGGTAATATCTCCTGCGAGTTTGATGGATCCTTTCAATTTGCCTTCCACTTGAAGATTTTCGCTGCCCTGGATGTCCCCATCTATTGTTACTTCTTTACTCAATAAAGAGGTTGTTCCGCCTGCAGTACCTTTATTCATTTGGATGTCTCCTTCGTATGCGTTGAAACGTTCGGGGTTCACCGTTCAAGGTTATCTTGCTGTGTTAGCCCAGAATATTTAATTGTCATGCGTCTCCACATCAGGGCTTACGCGAAAAAGGTTAAGTTTGGCAAATCCGAATATTCTAACCTTTGAACCTTGGATGCTGAACCCTGAAACCTGCGTGTGGGGTCGAAGCCTGAAGGCGAAGCCCCAAACCTTTGAACACTGATCGGTATTCGTTATTTTATCTCAGAAAGAGCCGGAGATTTGAGGGGTTGCTTTGCTTCTGGAACCGCAACTTTGGGCGGCTGTTCCGGTTTGCTGCTCATCTGAAGTTCTCCATCAAAAACAGCACCGTCCTGAATAGATATCTTAGGGGTCACAAGGCGTCCTCGTATTGAGGCTGTCGTATCCAGCAATATTTTTTCACTCGCCACGATGGTTCCGTCTACCTTGCCGTTGATTGATACTCCGGCTGCTCTGATGTTACCTTTGATCACGGCACCCTGGGCGACCTTCACTTGACCCTTTAAATTAAATTCTCCTTCAAATGTGCCTAAAATGATCAAACTCCCTTCACCGGATACGTTGCCAGAAATTTTTAAATTTTTACCGAAATAAGTCGTTTCTTTGGCAGCATCCTTAGCCCTGGGGCTTGCCATGTTTTTTGGCATGGCCTTTTTCTGATCCCTAGGCAAATTATTTTTTGCCGGCGGCGTTTGCGCACCTGTTGCATTTGCCTCTTGTTCCTTTTTGCCAAATAAAGCCATTCATCCACTCCTTGTTTGATATGTAATTGACCCCTAATTGGTCGTAAAAAAATGGGATCGTTTTATAAATATTTTGTTTACGGTCATTTAAGGTTTATTCAGGATACTATTAATAATTAATATATAGTATATTTAGCAAAAAGTAAAAAAAATTTTAA
Source organism: Olavius sp. associated proteobacterium Delta 1 (assembly GCA_902749685.1). GTDB lineage: Bacteria > Desulfobacterota > Desulfobacteria > Desulfobacterales > JAFDCJ01 > JAFDCJ01. The sequence continues at coordinate 19,384 of CACVKW010000363.1, forward strand.
TATTTCTGGGATTTAGGGCTGAAAATTGATTTCGAGAACGAGCACGACGAGGAGGACGCAGGGGGAATGCGTGTTTTCGTGATGAAACCATGCCTTTACCCTAACATTGCATAAATTCTTGTCATCTAGCCTGGCCGTTATGTCTAAGATCGTTGCTTTTTCCGGGCAGATGCTGGATGCTTGCCGGAGCGGAGCGGAGATCCCGTTTCAGCGGGGATACTCGATGCTGGATATTTAACAGGACAATATCGGTGAATTTCAACGACATCCAGGATCCAGATACCAGAATCCAGGATCAGTCAATACTTTCAATGGTCTTCATTGCAGCAGCTAAGTTGGATTTCAAAATTTTATGCAACTATAGGGTTTATTGTGCTATATAGCTGAGCAACCGGGAATTTATTGTGATATCGGTCGCCATTGCTGCGATGGCAGGAAGCGGTCCGATACCGGTTACGATTCAACCAATCAACCGTTCAACCATCTTAAGGGAGGTGTGCCATGAAAAAGATCCTCCTCTTCCTGTGTCTCCTGATTTTTTTGCCCGCTTCTTTAGTTGCTGATGTGGTTCCGGATAGCCCGAAATATAAAGCCGCCAGAGAAAAATTAGTTGAATTCGATATAAAAGGCCGCGGAATATCCGATCCGCAGGTCCTGGCTGCAATGCGCTCCGTTCTGCGGCACTGTTTCGTGCCAAAACGGATACTTTCCTCGGCCTACGCTGACACGGCGCTTCCAATCGGGGCGGGACAGACGATATCCCAGCCTTACGTTGTGGCCCTGATGACGGCCAGTTTGGAGCTGAATCCTACCCAGCGGGTGCTCGAGATCGGAACCGGTTCCGGCTACCAGGCTGCTGTCCTGGCTGCGGTGGTCAAAGAAGTTTACTCCATAGAAATTAAAGAAAAGCTTCACAAAAGTTCCACACGGCTTTTGAAGACCCTTGGGTACAGCAACATTTTTACCCATCATGGCGACGGCTACTTCGGCTGGGAAAATGCGGCCCCTTTTGATGCCATCATGATCACCGCCGCGGTCAACCATATTCCACCACCGCTGTTGAAGCAGCTCAAAGACGGCGGACGTCTCATCTTGCCGCTTGGAAATCCGTTCTCATTCCAGAACCTCACCCTGGTCACCAGACAAGGGGATAAATATATAACCCGTCAGATAACGGGCGTGCTGTTTGTTCCAATGACGGGGGTTGCGCTGGAGCGTTAATTAAAAAATGAATATCGAACATCCAACATCGAACGTCCAACGTCGAATAATGTATTCTATCTGTCTAAATAGGGATCGGGCAAAATACATCTACATTGCATAATTCGGATAGGCTTGGCCCTTCGGTTGTGAGTTCAGGTCCGAATGGTTCGCACTGGTTGTGGTTTGGTTTATTTTAAAATCGACAAAGCGCAGCGAAATCATCATTCGATGTTCGATGTTGGACGTTCGATGTTCGACGTTCAATCTTTTCACAGCTGCGGCCGTGCGTAGTTCCATAAAAGTTGTTTGTTGTATGTGGCCAAAAAAGAGATATAATTTGAATAAATTCCTTACTGCGACATCTGCCCGCCTGCGGTTGATTCGACCCTTGTCCACCTCTGATGGATTTGACATTCTCTTTTTATCGGTTTTCTTTGTTTCCCTTTCCACCCTTGCCTTTGAGGTGCTTCTTACCCGGGTGTTTTCTATCGGGCAATGGAATCATCTGTCATTTATGGTGATCAGCATTGCGCTTTTTGGATTTGGCGCCAGCGGTACTTTTTTAAGTATAATTGATATCCGCCAAAAAGCCTGGATGCAGCAACTTCAATCCGGAAGCGGGATTACAATTCTTCCCTACCTATATTCCATTTCAGCCATCTTATCTTTTCTGACCTTAAACCATCTGCCGCTGGACTTTTTCAGGCTTCCGGTGGAACACATCCAAATTGTCTATCTTTTGGCTGCTTATCTGATGCTGGCCCTGCCTTTCCTTTTTTCAGGCATGTTGATTTCGATTGCTTACATATCCGTTCCGGAAAAGACCGGCCTGGTCTATTTTGCATCCATGTCGGGTTCCGCAATCGGTGCTGTGATACCGATCCCGATGCTGCCCGTACTGGGCGAAGGAAAACTTATCATCATTACCGCCCTGGCTTCATTAATCCCGGCCGTATTTTCAATTCCGGCCCGGCTCTTTAAAAATAGTGCCACGATCAAAAATCGGAAAATGAGCCGCATTTTCAGGGCAGCTTCCGGTTTTACAATTATTTTCCTATCGATCTTCATATTCAGCCCGACCGGCCGCAATTTAACTATTGTAAAACCTTCCCCCTATAAAGCGCTTTCTCATATTCTGCAATTTCCCGAATCCCGGATCGTTGAGTCAAAGACCTCTATCAGGGGCCGGGTGGATCGGGTCCAAACCCCTTACATCCGCTATGCTCCCGGCTTGAGTCTTAAATATACAGACGCCCTGCCCCGCCAGCATGCCGTCTTCAAAGACGGCGACAACCAGCTTACCCTGTATGATATCCCCCATAATCGAGCTGATAGCCGGTTTGCAACACATCTGCTATCCTATGCCGCTTATTATCTGAGACGGCAGCCCGATAGCGTTTTGCTGATCGTGTCCGGGGGCGGATCGTCCATACCCTGTGCCACGGCTGCCGGCGCCGGGAACGTATCCGTTGTCGTGCAATCCCCCGGCACTGCTGAAATTCTGCAGCGGCAATATAATCATAAAATTATCAACCGGAACCCCAGGTCATTTCTGGCTCAAACCCGCAACGATTACGATGTTATTCATATTGAAAACTGGGGGGCCTCAGTTCCCGGAACCACCGCTCTGAATCAGGAACATTTTTTCACCATAGAGGCTTTTACCGAATACTTGACGCATCTAAAGCCGGGGGGAATAGTTACTGTATCCCGCAAACTGCTGTTGCCGCCTTCAGATTCTTTGCGGATGTGGGCCACCGCATATGAGGCTGTTAAAAAAACAGGGACTATAAATCCCGCCAGGCACCTGGCAGTTCTGCGCAACTTTGACACTTTCACCCTGCTTGTCTCAAATTCTGCTATTGATTCCGATAAGGTGGCGCGATTTGCCGGGATCAGAAATTTCGATCTGGTTTTCCTGCACGGTATGGAACGGGAGATGGCGAATCGTTATCATATATTCGACAAACCCTATCACTTTGAAGAATTAAACCGACTGGCCGACAGTTATCGGGCCGGTCGGCCGGACGATTTTTTTCAGCGGTACTTGCTCGATATTGCACCCCAGTCGGACATGCGCCCGTTTCCCGGCCGATTCCTGAAGTGGTCCAGGGTAAAAATGCTCTACCACAGCATGGGCGAACGACTGTACGCACTTTTCATGTCAGGGGAAATCGTGGTGTCGCTGGTATTTATTGAAGCCCTGTTTGTTGCGCTGGCTCTGTTGATCATCCCCCTGTTGGTGAGCACCCGTGGAACCCGGAAACCGAAATTTTCCCGGATTGTATATTTTTTTGCAGTCGGCACGGGTTTTATGTTTGTTGAAATATATTTTATCAAACGCTTTATCCTTCTTGTGGGTGATCCCGTGATCAGTTTTTCAATCGTGATGGCCGGAATTTTGTTTTTCTCTGGTCTGGGCGGCATCTGGGTTTATAAAGTATCCCGGCAAAACCTTCGGCTTTCGCTGGCCCTATTGATCACGGTACTGGTTTTGGAGGCGTTTATTTTTGAGTTCATATCAGGAGATATCCTGAAAGCATCAACCGGAGTACAATATTTAAGTATTTTTCTTTTTCTACTGCCGGCCGGTTTCTTATTGGGACTACCCTTCCCGCTTGGGATGCGATACATTCTCGATGCACCTGTGCAGCGCGCCTACGCCTGGTCGGTCAATGGCTGTGCGTCCGTTTTGTCTTCCATAATGGCAGCGCAGATAGCGGTCAACTGGGGGATACCGCAGATTGCGGCCACCGGGGTTTTCGCGTATGTGATCGCCCTGTGGGTGGTTAGAAAGAGATAGAAGAAAGATGGTATAAGAAAAATCGAACCGCAGAATGTCGAAGGATGGTTTCGCTCCGCTCTATCTTTTTTGAAATCGATAGAATTCATTCCTTCGACATTCGATATTCAATATTCGATATTCCACTCGGCCTGAGCTCGTCGCAGGCTGCGGTTCGCTTTTCAATCATCTTCTTCCTCCCATTCCGCATATTTCTTTTTGCGGTTGATGTGCAGCCGGATAAAACCCAAAAAAGTCAATACGGCTGCCAGAAAAAAGATGATGGCGTACATGTGACTAGCCAGAAAAACCAGCCAGCGGGGGGTGCTTTCAAGATGGTCAAGCCACTCTGCTTCCAATTGCTGATGTGAAATGGCAAGGGTGCGCATGAGGGCTGTCTCCACGGTTTCACCATTTTTAAGCAATTCCAGTATTTCCATGATCGCATGATAGCCGTATTGTCGGTCGACATAGTTGATCACACTCTTGCTTTGTTCATAGGCCAGTATCAATGATGCCCCGTCCCGGGGAAAATAATCTGTCAATTGCTTCAAGGGTATAATACGGCCCGCCATGACAGCGGAATCGAGCCCGGACCAGCCTTTGTTGACGAATATTTCCCCGATGCCATCACTGACCCATTGGCAAACTCCCTCATCGACCCATTTTGGGAGATTATGTTTGCTGATGTGGCGGTGCAGCAACAGGTGACATAGTTCGTGTTTCAGGGTTACGCTGAGGGTAAAGGGGCGCGTGTTCATTCGGGAATAATCAATGACAATCAGTTCCTTATCCGGTACGGCAAACGCAACAAAGAGTTTGTTGCGAGTCAATTTCTGGAAAGACCGGGTGTCATTGACCAAAACCACCTGAGGCCTGACATCTAAATTCCAGCCGAAAAATTCTTCCAGTTCCAGTTTGAGTTTTGGATAAATTCGGACGACTTCCCGCGCTGCACTTGCAAGGGGCGCCTCATAGACAACCACGATTTCCTCGGTTTTCATCATTAGCGGTTGCGCCGCAACCGCAGCTTCAAGAAGGAAAAGTGCAATTAGACCGATTATTAGTTGCAGATACTTATTCATTTTCTATAGATTATTACTATCGGCCTTCTAATTCAATCAGTATTTTGCTATTGATCCTTGTGTGTAATTGTGGGCATTATGGTCGAAATTGGGGATTGGGAAATTCGGAATGCGGAAGATAGAATAGGCTAAAAAGATGAACATCGAACATCGAACGTCCAACATCGAATGTTCGATGTTCAGTTCGTTCTCTATTGGAAATTCATCTCATGCATATTCAGGTAGAATGCTATGCCGGATACCGGGGTGAAGAATCTCCCCGGTATATTCAGATGGCGACCTATAAAATCGAAATCAGGGAAATTGTGGACCGATGGCTGTCGCCGGATCACCGCTACTTTAAAATACTGGGCAGCGATGATGCGACCTACATCATTCGCCACGATACGGCAAACTGGCAGTGGGAGTTGGTGTTTTATCAATCGGGAGAAGCGATTTCCCGGGTAAACAGCGACAGCGGAGAGAGTTAAAGATGTTGACCGGGGATTCTTTCAGGCCGGCAATCTATTTGCGAAACGGTCACGTTCAGACTATTCTAGCCAGCAGTCCGTTCCGCGCCTGGAGCAAAAATTCCATGCGCGATGCCGCCCGGGAGGTGATCCTGACAACCCGGGATAAAATCCGCCTGCTTGGACATTATTCGCCACAAAGCTCTAAAAAGACGGCCGGTACGGTAATATTATTACACGGTTGGGAAGGCAGCGCCGATTCCAGCTATATCTTATGCACGGGAAATGCCCTGTACCAGCGGGGTTATGACATTTTTCGCTTGAATTTCAGGGACCACGGTGACAGCCATCACTTAAATCAAGGTATTTTTTATGCCGTGCTGCTGGAAGAGGTTTTCCAGGCAGTACGCCAGGTATGCAAGAAAGCCGGGGCAAAACCGGTTTTTCTGGTCGGCTTTTCCCTGGGGGGAAATTTTGCACTGCGAATCGCCCGCCGTATGCACCGGGATCCGATAGAAAACCTGTGGCATGCAGTGGCAGTCAGCCCGGTCCTGGCCCCTGGCAAATCAACCCTCAAAATAGATCAATATCCTATAATCCGCATATACTTTCTAAAAAAATGGCTCCGGTCATTGAAAAAAAAGCAGCGACTGTTTCCCGATGCCTATGATTTTGCGCCGGTGATGCCGTTAAAAACCATTCAGGCGGTGACGGATTTTCTGCTTGAAAAATACAGTGAGTTCAATTCCGCTGAGCAGTATTTCAGGGAATATTCTCTTTTAAAGGATGCCGTTAAAGATTTAGCGGTAGACACCACAATTATTGCTGCCAGGGATGATCCGATCATACCGGTTGAAGATTTTTATCAACTCGAACTCAACGAACGCACCAGTTTGTCCATTCATGATTTCGGCGGTCATAACGGATTTTTGATGGATTTTTTTTAAAAAGCTGGTATGAACAGCAGTTGGCGGACTTCTTTGATAAACTATTAAGCGTTGATCCCGTCTAAATAAAAATAGTTTTTTATGAGTTTTAAAATTAAATTGATATCACTTCTATTCAGATCTGAGGAGGATTACATGAGCGAAGACAAAACCATCGAGATTTTAAAAAATGCCATTTTGTTGGAAAAAAGAGGCCAGGCTTTTTATGGCAAAGTTGCCGAGCAGGCAAGCGGCAAAGCCGTCAAAGAATTTTTTGAAATGATGGCAGATGAGGAGGTCAAACACGTTAAGATTCTATCCGATCAATTCAAGGTCTACCAGGAAAGCCATGCATTCACGCCTGGTGAATATAATAACGATTTCAGCGGCAACATTGCCCCCAGGGTGCTGACCCAGGAATTAAAGGAACAATTGTCCGCTGCTGACTATGAGGCGGCCGCCATATCCGCAGCGATGTCCATGGAAGAAAACGCAATTAAGCTCTATTCGAACCGTTCAGCAGAGGCCGAGGACCCGAATGAAAAAGCCCTGTACCAGTGGCTGGCGGATTGGGAGAAACAGCATCTGTACTTTTTATCTGAAATTGATAAAGAGCTCACGGAGCAGATCTGGCATGACAACAGCTTCTGGCCGTTCTAGCGGCAACAGTTGACCTCATGAAAACAATCAAGCCGGCCGCTTCGGCTTCCAGCGGATAGCCTGACACCTGAAACCCAAAAGGGAAATATCGGACACCATGGTTTTTAAATGATAAAGGTGGTCAATCTGTTAATTTTAATCGTTTTTCTTCCGGCTGCCGCTCCCAGCGGCCTTTAGATCACGTCTTCAGCGTGATTCGCTTTTTCCAGGTTCTGCGGTCCGCTTTTCCCCCAAATTTTTTGTGCCCCCGCTACCCGGGCTACCGATCGTTAAACGGTACCAACATCACGGGACACGGTGCTTTTTCAAGAATGGTAACACCCACATAGTCCAGCCGGCCCATGGAAATTTTTTCAGCTAACTGGTGGCACCCCAGGACAATTAGATCAGCCGGAAGCATGTGGGCCAGTTTACAGATGTGAAGTGCCGGATCAGCCGGCTGGCTTTTAAATGTTACATTTGCCAGGGATCCCAACAGGGGCTCTATTTCGTCTGCATAATATATTTCTGTTTTCTTTTTTATTTCGACAAATTCAGGATCATTTTCATCTGTTTCCTGGAAGGTATAATCCTGCGCGTGAAAAATGTGTAGGTCAGCATCACTTACCCGCGCAAGTTCCAGGGCTTTTTTGAGCGCATGAAGGCTGGCAGGCCCAAACTTTAATGCGACAAGTATTCGGTTAAACATCTGGTCCTCCCTCTTTATTTTATACCTGAATTTTGGACAACTTTTTGTAATTTATTATTATTCTAAACTTCTCATTAATTTTCATGCAAGATTCAGGTTCTATATTGCCTGCTATCAGGTCCGGGATATATAGCAGATTCAGAAGTCGATGGGCTAAGGGCTCGCGCAAAAATAATTTCGCAGCAAAAGTGGAGTTGTCATATACCACCATCTCATGTATGGTGTTCGAAGTCGAAGATTCTTATACCTTTTTCAGGCCATCGGAGTCAAACCATAATTGTAATAATCAGCCACCAGGACATGAAGGAACAGATCTTTCATCTGACATCTTGCATGGGGAAGCCATATTCATTTCAGAGTTTCTTTTTCGATTATACTGGCCCAGTTTTCAGGCCAGCGGCGGTGCTGACCCGTCTTCGCCGGAAAATCTGACCGTGGCCCATACTTGATCTCCGGAGATTGAAATGCAGATTCCGTTTCCATTCGAATCCATGCTCACATTCGGCGCTTTGGCTATCATGCTGTTAGTCGGTGTTTTGCTGAGAGCGAAGGTATCCATTTTTCAGCGGTTTCTCATACCGAGCTGTCTTATCGGAGGCATACTGGGCCTTATTTTGCTGAATATCGATCTGATTGAGCTAGCGGCGTCGAATCTGGAATCATTCGCCTATCATTTCTTTAATATTTCTTTTATCTCAGTCGGATTGACCGGCGCCGAGAAACAAGAAACCGCTTTAAACCAAACTAAGAGTGTATTTAAAGGACCACTATGGATGGCGCTCACCCAATCCGCGGTGTTCCCGCTCCAGGCAATTATCGGCGGTCTGTTTATCATTTTATTCGGCGTGTTCGGGTTAGAGCTTTTCCCGACATTTGGTTTTTTTGCGCCCCTGGGCTTTAATGAAGGACCCGGCCAGGCTTTGGCATTCGGAAAAGTCTGGCAAGGCTTGGGCTTCGAACACGCGGCGACAATCGGGGCAACTTTCGCAACTATCGGCTATTTTTTTGCATTTTTTGTGGGCGTGCCCCTGGTCAACTGGGGTATCAAAAAAGGACTTTCCGACCAGATCCCCAAACAATTACCGCAGGATTTTTTAACCGGCATCACCGGCAGAAATCAGAAACCCAAATCGGCCGGTGCCTTAACGATGCATTCCGCCAATATTGACACCCTGGCATTTCAGACAGCTCTCGTCGGTCTGGTCTATATTGTAACCTATGGCGTTATCAGAACTCTCGGCAGCTTATTTGCGCCGGATGTGGCCGCGATTTTTTGGGGCTTTTTCTTTTTTTTCGGGTTAATTTTTGCGTTTATTACAAGATGGCTGATGAAAAAGACCGGGGTGAATTACCTGATCGATGCCGGTATCCAGCACCGAATAACCGGCTGGTCGATTGATTTTCTGATTGTTGCCACCGTCATGGCGATTCAGTTGCAGATTGTCTGGAATTATGCCATACCGATTCTGGCGATTTCTCTTACCTGCGGGGTCCTCACGACAGCAGTCGTGGTTTTTCTTGGCCGGCGTCTGTGGGACTATAATCTTGAAAGAACCGTTGCGATCTATGGCACGGTGACCGGCACGGTTTCCTGCGGACTATTGCTGCTCAGAATCGCGGATCCGGAATTCAAATCACCCGCGGTGATTGAAATCGCCGTAATGAACGTGATCATGCTGATACCGCTGGCACCATATCTGATACTGGTTAATGCCCCGCTCTGGTGGGATTGGAGCATCGCTTTGACCGTTCTGGTATTCCTGGGCGCCATGGCGATGTCCTTGATTCTAATGAAAGTACTGAAACTCTGGCAAGAACCCCAAAAAATGAGTAATGAAAATTGAAGATTGAAGATTTGAGGAATCCTATCGATTTAACAGTAGCCCGACTACTTACTGCATGTAAGAGGCTAAGATTGATCACCTGAACACTCATCACCGAGGAATTTGAGATTTGAACGATCCGGAGGAATTAAAACAGGCTATCACCCGGCTGAGAAGCGAAAAGGCCGCTCTGCAGGTCCAGAGCCGGTTGCTGGATAATTTTGTCAATTTCGCACGTTCTTCGGTAAAAGAACGGGTGCTGACAAGGCTCCTGCAAAAAACGCTCGAGATATCGGCGGAATTAACCGCTGCGGATAAGGGCAGCCTGTTTCTGCTAAACGCGGCGGGTGCCGTTACCGACGGTATTCTGACACGCGTTGATCCGACGCCGGAGCAGCGTTCCAGAATAATTGGACAGGTTTTCGACAAGGGTCTCGCCGGCTGGGTCAGACAGAATCATAAATTGGGATTAATTGTTGACACCCGCAATGATGACCGCTGGGTGAATCTGCCCAACCAGCCTTACACGGTCGGGTCGGCACTGGCCGTGCCGATTCTCAAGGGTGAAGAGTTGCTGGGTATTATAACCCTGCTGCATGAACAGCCGGAGCATTTTAACCAGGATGCCGCTAATTTAATGCAGATAACCGCCGCCCAGATCGGCAACGCCCTTGAAAACGCCAGGCTTTACTCCAAGCTGGATGAATCCTACCGGTCTCTGGAGAAAGCGAAAATGAAGATTGAAGCGTATTCGAAAGCCCTGGATAACGAGATGGAAAAGGGCAAAAAAATACAGCGAGATTTTTTGCCCCGGCATATTCCACAGATTCCCGGCTGGGAAATAGCCATTTATTTCCATCCAGCCCGGCAGGTATCCGGTGATTTTCACGACGCATTTATCCTGCCGGAAAATTTGCTCGGTCTGGTGATCGCCGACGTATGCGACAAAGGTGTCGGGTCAGCGCTTTTTATGGCCCTCTTTCGCAGCTTGATCCGCGTTTTTTCCGGTAAAATCAGCTTGCAGGGCCTGTCGGTTCCCGGCACCACCAAAACTGAGCCAAATTCACAAGGGGATTATTTTTATGAAGCCCTGAACGCGATATCACTGACCAACGATTATATTGCCGGGGAACACGGTGAGGAAGGCATGTTTGCCACGATGTTTTTCGGAGTTTTAGATCCGCAGACGGGAAAAATGGCTTATGTCAACGGCGGACACGAACCCGTGTTCATTGTGAATCAATTCGGGGTCAAAAAAAGCCTCAAAAGCACTGGACCGGTCGTGGGCATGATGCCGGGGATGGAATTTAACGTGCAACAGGTCCGGATCGATCCCGGAGACATTTTAATCGGCTATACGGATGGCGTGACTGAGGCAATGTCACCCAAAGAAAAATTATTCGGTAAAAAACGGTTCTTAACCCTGCTTGAAAAACCGGCACCGACGGCTTCTGAATTAATCGAACATATAAAACATGAACTGTTCAATCACATCGACAATGCACCGCAATTTGATGATATAACCATGCTGGCGTTGCATAGAGAAAATGATTAAGTTGGAAATTCTTTCTGTATCCGAACTCGCGGTGGGATCAGGCTAAAATTAAAATTACAAATAACAAGCACCAAATATCAAACAAATTCCAATGACCAAAATTCAAAATTCGAAACGGCTGAGCTCATCGCAGGCCAAACCCATCTATGACCTTGAAGAGAGGACATACCAGTTCGCTAAAGACGTGAGGCTTTTTGTCAAAACTTTACCGAAAACAGTTGCCAATATCGGAGAAATCCAAATGATCTTTTCAAAGTTTTGGTCATTGAGAATTGGGATTTGGGATTTATTTGTAATTTGGTGCTTGGGATTTGTTATTTATTATCAATAGTTCACTGCGAAATATCAAAATAATTACCGGGAATTGAAAATGAAACACTCAAAGTATCCTCACCTATTAGCTCCATTAGACCTCGGTTTCAGCCAACTGAAAAACCGGGTTCTGATGGGTTCGATGCACACCGGACTCGAGGAAGCCCCGCAGGGATTTGAGCGCATGGCAGCCTATTATGCCGAAAGGGCCCGGGGCGGTGTAGGGCTTATCGTCACCGGAGGCGTAGCTCCGAACGAAGCGGGATGTGTTGCCGCCGGTGCAGCCAAATTGAATACTGCGCAAGAAGTGCAAAAACACAAAACAGTGACCGGGGCGGTCCACCAGGAAGGCGGAAAAATCGCCATGCAGATTCTGCATGCCGGACGATACGCCTTTAACGAAGATCTGGTGAGTGCATCGGCCATCAAGGCGCCGATAAATATTTTCAGACCCCGGGCTTTAACTGAACCAGAAATTTTGGAACACATCCAGGACTATGCAAACTGTGCTTTTCTTGCCCGGCAGGCCGGCTATGACGGGGTGGAGATTATGGGCTCCGAGGGCTATCTGATCAACCAGTTTATCGTATCCAAAACCAATAATCGATCCGATGGCTGGGGCGGCAGTTTTGAAAATCGCATTCGATTTCCGGTTGAAATTGTACGGCAGGTCAGAGAAAAAGCCGGTCCGGATTTTATCATTATCTATCGACTTTCAATGATCGATTTGGTCAAAAATGGCAGTTCCTGGGAGGAAGTTGTGCATCTGGCGGAAAAAATCGAAGAGGCCGGTGCCACCATAATCAATACCGGCATCGGCTGGCATGAAGCCAGAGTCCCCACGATTGCCACGCTGGTGCCGCGGGCGGCGTTTACCTGGGTAACCGCAAGGTTGCAAGGAAAAGTTTCCATCCCCCTGGTCACCAGCAATCGGATCAACACCCCCGAGACGGCGGAAGAAGTGTTGGCACGGGGGGACGCGGACATGATTTCCATGGCCCGCCCGTTTTTAGCGGATGCGGAGTTTGTGATAAAAGCGGCAGAGGACCGAGCCGATGAAATCAATACCTGCATTGGCTGCAACCAGGCATGTCTGGATCACATTTTTCTGGGCCAAATTTCATCCTGCCTGGTGAATCCAAGGGCCTGTCATGAAATCGAACTTCAATACCCGCCTACGCAGAATCCGAAAAATATTGCCGTGGTCGGTTCCGGGCCGGCCGGTCTGTCTTTTGCAACGGTTGCCGCCCTGCGGGGGCACGATATTACACTGTTCGAACAAAACGACAGAATCGGCGGACAAATGAATATGGCCAATCAAATTCCCGGCAAAGAGGAATTTAACGAAACGCTGCGCTATTATAAACGACAACTTGAATTAACCGGTGTTCGGCTTCGTTTAAATATGCGAGCTTCGGCTGCCGACCTCATTGCCGCAGAATATGATGCGGTTATCCTGGCCAGTGGGGTCACCCCGCGAAATGCCGAAATTGCCGGCATCGATCACCTCAACGTACTGAATTATATAGATGTTTTATTGCATAAAAAAGAGGTCGGAGAGCACGTTGCCATTGTCGGGGCCGGTGGCATCGGATTTGACGTCGCTCAATACATCACCCACCCGGCGGGCATCTCAACCAGCCTTGACGTGGATGAATTTCTAAAAGAATGGGGGGTAGACAAAGACTATCGACTGCCCGGCGGACTGGAACAGAAACGACCGCAGGTGCCCTCCTCCGGCCGCCAGGTTTATCTGCTGCAGCGCAAACCGGATAAAATGGGCGCCACCCTGGGCAAGACAACCGGCTGGATTCACCGCATCACGCTCAAGCAACGCAATGTCATCATGATAAACGGAGTTACTTATGACAAGGTCGACGAGGATGGGTTGCATATTATGCTTAAAGGCAAACCCAGGTGTTTGGCGGTCGACACCGTTATCATCTGTGCCGGTCAGGAACCGCTGAGGGATCTAAAGAATGAACTGGAAAACCACGGAATGCCGATTCACTTAATTGGCGGAGCAGACCGGGCTGTTGAGTTGGATGCCAAACGAGCGATCGATCAAGGAGCGAGATTGGCCGCCAAAATATGATAATGGGTCCATGAAAAATTGATTTGGTATATTAAATTCCGGGAGCCGACAAGAAAAATTACAAATTACAAATCACAAATTTCAAACAAATCACAAATTACAATAATCAATGACCGAAACATTCACTTCGTCGATAATAGTCAACAGTTGATCATTTTGATTTTTCAAGGATTGATGAAAATATTTTCTTCAACTCATTGGCCTCTTGCATCAAACTTTTTGCATCATCTGAGTTCTTCAGTAGATTCGTCGCGTCAATCAACCTGAGCCAATATGCGCTTTCCTTAGCTTCCTTGCGGCATATTTTTATTCTCATTTTAAAATCTTTTTTGCTCAAGGCCTCGTTCGCCTCTATATAATTTGCACCGACAGAACCCGAGGCTTTGATTACCTGTTTACCATCCTCTAAATTGGCAATGGTTTTTGGCAAAGTTTTGACAAAAAACCTCACGTCTTTAGCAAACTGATATGTTCTCTCTTCAAGGTCATAGATGGGTTTGGAATTTTGAATTTTGGTCATTGGAATTTATTTGATATTTGATATTTGTTATTTGTTATTTGTTATTTCAGCTGTGTAAGCATAAATAGATGAGTCACTATCGATTCTTCCACACAGGTGCTTTTTTCTCGAGAAATGACCGTATTCCCCCTTGTGCATCTTCTGCTGCCAGGGACATGGTAATGGTGTGCTTGGCATAGTGCGTGGCAGCGGCATCCGGTTGATCGACCTGGGCATAAAATCCCTGTTTGCCGATCGCCAGCGTAAAACGGCTGGCTTCGGCAATCTGATTGGCCAGGATTTCGGTTTCGGACTCTAAGGCCTCCAGCGGCACCACCCGGTTGACCAGACCCAATTCTTTGGCTTCCCCGGCCGGAAAATATCGACCCGTTAGCAGCATCTCAAGAGCGGCTTTGCGGCCGACGGCCCGGGTAATGGCCACCATTGGCGTCGTGCAGAACAAACCGATTTTAACTCCCGGTGTGGCAAATTGGGCCCCATCTTCAGCAATAGCGAGATCGCACCAGGCAACCAGTTGACAGCCGGCGGCGGTGGCGATGCCCTGCACCTGGGCAATCACCGGCTGGGGAATTTCATGGATCATCTGCATCATCCGGGTGCATTGATCAAAAACAAATTTGTATTCCTTAACCCCCCCATCAACCAACTCTGTTAAATTATGACCCGCACAGAAATGTTTGCCGGCAGCTCGAATAACCAGCACTTTTATTGATTCATCCAGCGCAACTTCATCTAAAGCATGAATAATTTCACCAATCATTATTTTCGACAGCGCATTTATTTTTGGGGGATTGTTAAGGGTTAAATAACCGACCGGTCCTTTGCTAGAATACAAAATTTCTTCATAGGCCATGATAGTCTCCTCGTACTGGGTCTTGGATGCTGGTTGCTGGATACTCGATTCAGGATGCTGGATGCTTGATACTGGTCACTATATTTGGCAGGCGCAGGGCTCAAGGCGCACGGCACTCGGCTCACGGCCTGAATCATAGGACTCTGATTGCCGGATGTTGCTTGCCAATAAATACCCGACTTAAAATAAAGATTTATTAGAGCAGGGGTTCGATGGTGTCAAGATAAATACGATAGGTGGGTTAGGGATTCACCGTGCGGGCGAGGCTAACCCTCGCCCCTACCCAACAGGTTAAGCAACGTATCGTAGGGGCAGGCATTACGCCCGCCTGGACTGGTTGCGAGTAACTAAAAGTCGCTCGACTTAGGTATGACCAATCGCGGCTAAAAGCCGCTCCCACTGGCCATTGACGAGTTAATTCGACGCCTTTATACCGAGGCGGGATCCTACAGCCTGCAAACCGCTCCGCAAACGTGGTGCTCTCCCCGGCCATGCGCCAGGTGCCGATCCCTTATAACCTTCGCCTTATGCCGTGCGCCGTGAGCCGTGCGCCTTACGCCGATCCCTCATGCCTTACACCTTTAACCTTATACCTTATGCCGTGCGCCATACGCCGATTCCTCATGCCTAACACCCTACACCCGATACCTTCAACCTGCCGATTTCCGGCATCCGGCATCCAACATCCGGCATCAATTCTTCTGCTGATAGACGTCCGTCTCACGATGAAACGCCTGCCAGGCGAACCAGTATGAGTATGTTGCTGCCAGCGCATTGCCCTGTATGTCACGGACAGCCACCACTTCGCCGTCAGGACTGACTTCGATCTGGACTGGATGGCTTCCCACAATGTCATTGTGAATCCCCGGGTTGGCACTGAGCCAGTCCAACCGGTAAGCTTTGGCATGATTTTCGACTTCGACACCCAGGATAGGTTCTTTGGCAGACATATCCTTACGCACGTCTCCGACCGGAAACATCAAAGAGCCGATGCGGTAATACCCCTCATAGGGATCGATGGAATAGTCGCGATAAAACCCGGTATCATCTGAAAGCACTTTGGTGGACGGGTTTCTATTCTGCCATGTTTTCCAAGTTATCCTACTGGATGGCAAGACATTAAGATTTTTTCCTGCCGAAGGACCAGAGATGGCCTTGTCCATTAGCTGTGACCAGAGGCTTTCCGTCTGGTGATCGTATAACAGGACGTTACTCTTGTATAAACGTCCCGATACGCCAAATGTGTGTGCCTTGCCGTCAACCGTGCGGGAGTACACGACCCCCGTTTGGGTCAGCGGTCAAAATGTCACCGCTACCGGCACCCCGTCGATGGTATCGTTGACCACTTCATGCCAGTTCAAGACTTTGATCGGATAAGCCCGGGTCTGACTGCCGATTCTGACCCCGATGACCGCATCCGAATCCTCGAGGTACGCAGCATCGCCGGGCCCGACGATTTTGGGTTTTAATATAGCAGGAATCCCGTCCTTGGGGGGACCACCGGACAAAATCTCCTGCTGCGGCACGATGGCATTGTCAGTATTGAAACCTGTCAGTAAAAAGAACGAAAACAGAAGAATTGTGCTGATTTTGAGTTCATTCATTTTAAACCCCCTTTTAAAATATGTCGAGTATCAAGCCTCCATCAATCAGAGAAGTAATTGACTAAATCTATCAAAAATCCCGGTTTCAAAAAACCATGATAATTCCAAGCCCCAAAAGACAAATCCCAAATAAATTCCAATATGATGCTTGGGAATTTGGATTTTATCGTCTCACAAAATCTCGCTTTGCAAATGGTTATTTAAGCGGTAATTAGGTTGAAGTTTTGGCTAGGATGCGGTAGGTATCTGGATGAGGGCCCATTTAAAAATCCGCAGGCACGGATTTTTAAATGGGCAAAGCGTCATTTAGATTGGGTTCAATCAGCTCGTTAAGCAGACATCTATCAGGAGCCGGATCTGCCGTCGTCGCAGGGTTCACCCAGGTCATCAAATCTTGAGTGTTCGGGACCGGCCGGGGCCACACATACATTCAAAGGTTCCTGTTCCTGCATTTGTTTGCCGCAACACTCGGGCACCTGGTCTCCATCAGCACTTGCCTGTGCTTGATTTCCGCAATCAACACATTCGTAATTTTTCTGTTCTGCCATGAATTCCTCCATTGAGTAATGAATAATATTGAAAATTAATCACTACTTTAGAGAATTTATAATCGAGTGTCAAGCATGTTCGGCAAGAACCGGATCTAAAAGCTGACGACCTGATTTACTGGACAATTCTAATACCCGCACACCAAAATTTCAGCCACTGGCCACAAGGGCTATATTTTGGACAATATTTCTCCCTAGTCGCCTGCACTGTATGTCGCACTATTCGTTGTTGCATTACAAAATTCTGAAAATGAGGGCTAATTTATCCGCGGGCCTTCAATCCAAAAACATTCGTCGGTTATGAACGAACAGTTCCAAAACCTAAATCTGCTATTTATCAGGGCGGAGTAATTAGATATTAGACTTTGACAACTATGTGATATTAAGCCATATTATCCTTGGCAAATTCACTTCCGGAAAGACATCTGTTATGAAACTTAAATACAAGATATTGTTGTTATATGTCGGCGCCAGCATTCTCATTATTGCATCCATTGGTACGTTCCTCTCACACAAATTGCGGAACATGATATTCGATGACATTTACGATGATTTTCAAAATCAACTGGCACATGTTGATTTCGCATTGGCAAGTACTATTAAAGGCGTCGAAACTGATTTGGCGACGATTGCGGCGGCCGATCTGGTGCGTTGGAGACATGATGCCGACTTTACCAACTTCATTGAAGCCGATCCCGCGACCTTTCAATACAACATCGGCCAAACGGAACAAAAGATAATCAACATTTTCAGCGATTACCGAAAACATCACCCCTACGCCAATTCCGTCTACATGGGACGGGAAAATGGTAGTTTTGTGCGCTCCCACAAACGCAATCGTGCGACGAAATACGATCCCAGACTCAGACCCTGGTACGTGCTGGCAAAAGAAAGTCCGGGCAAAATCATGATAACCGAACCTTACCGATCGGTTACCTCCCCCGATATCAATGTCGGTATTGTGACCGCTCTGCTTGATGAACAAGAGCAGGTCTTTGGTGTTGTCGGAATTGATATAACCCTGGTAAATCTTACCGATTATATAAAACAGGTCAAAGCCGGCCGGCATGGATTTATGCTGCTGCTTGATCAAAACGGCACCGTTTTGGCCAGCAGGGCAAAGGACAACCTTTTTCAAAACATTCGCAACCTTTATGGCAATGATCTGCAGCCGGTTTATGAAAACAAGCGGGGCTATACGACTTTTAATGAAGGTTCGGAAAAAGAATACTTTTTCTTTTACACATCGCCGGAACTGGGTTGGAAACTGGTGATGGTGATACCGGTCTACGAAATTGAATCTGAAGTCCGGGGCACTGTTTACCGCATCGTGGCGGCGCTTTGTGCCGGTCTTTTGATGCTCAGTGTCCTGACCATGCTCGGTTTACAAAAATTTGTGATCAAACCCTTGAAAAAGCTGGACGAAGGGACCGATGAAATCAGCCGCACCGGAAAACTGGATTATCGCATCGATATTCAGACCGGTGATGAATTAGGACATCTGGCCCATTCGTTCAATGATATGATGGGCACCATCCAAACGTCGGAGGCCGCGCTGAAGGCGTCGGAAACTGAGCTGAAAAAACATCGTGACAACCTGGAAGATCTGGTACAGGAACGCACAGCGGAATTAATCGAAGCCAAAAAGATAGCCGATGAAGCCAATCAAGCCAAAAGCGATTTTTTAGCCAACATGAGCCATGAAATTCGAACTCCCATGAATGCAATCATTGGTATGGCTCATCTGGCACTGCAAACTGAGTTAAATCCCAAACAGGAAGATTACCTGCAAAAAATCCAAACCGGTGCCCATTCACTACTCAGAATTATCAATGATATCCTTGATTTTTCTAAAATCGAGGCCGGCAAACTGGACATCGAAAATATTGAATTTAATCTGGAAGAGGTTCTGGAAAATATGGCTAACATGGTGCCGGCTAAATCGCGCGAAAAAAATCTGGAGATACTCTTTGCCACGGCTCCGGATGTACCCCTATCGCTGGTCGGCGATCCTTTGCGGCTCGGGCAAATTCTACTTAATCTCACCAACAATGCCATAAAGTTCACCGAAGAAGGCGAGATCGTTATCTCTACGGAACTGGTGAGCAAAAATAAAGATAAGGTAGCTCTCAAGTTCTCTGTGCGCGATACCGGTATCGGAATGACCGCCGAACAGGCCGCCAAACTTTTTCAACCCTTTACCCAGGCCGACAGCTCAACAACCCGCAAATACGGCGGCACCGGCCTGGGGTTAACTATCAGCAAACGATTGGTTGAGATGATGGAGGGCGATATCCGGGTGGAAAGTGAACCCGGCACCGGCAGTACGTTTATCTTTAATGCTGTCTTTGGTCTGGCCACGCAAGAAATCGAAAAAAGAAGCCATCTGATAGGTGACCTGAAAGGTATGCGGGTGCTGGTGGTCGATGACAGCATCACCTCCCAAAACATTTTTAAAGAAACCCTGGAGTCATTTTCTTTTGACGTGGTTGTCGTCGACTCCGGCGAAAAAGCCATCGCTGAAATTAATAAAGCTGCAGACCAAGGAGAAAACTACGATCTGGTTATCATGGACTGGAAAATGCCCGGAATGGATGGAATCGAAACAGCTCGCAAAATTAAGGAACAAATCCAATTAACTCCTTCACCCCGCATCATTATGGCTACGGCTTACGGTCGACAGGAGGTGATGCAAAAGGCCGAAAGTGCCCGTTTGGAAGGGTTTCTCATTAAACCCGTTAATCCTTCGGTGATGTTCAATACGATTATGGAAGTTTTCGGCAAAGAGGTGACGCGGGGTCCGCGCGTTCAGGCCGGCCAGCAACCAATCGACGATGCCTTGCAAAAGATTGAAGGTGCACGAATTCTTCTGGTGGAAGACAATGAAATCAATCAACAGGTAGCCATGGAAATTTTAAGCGGTGCCGGCCTGCAGGTATCCCTGGCAATCAACGGTCAAGAAGCCGTAAATATGGTCCGGGAAAACGAATTCGATGGCGTCCTGATGGACATTCAAATGCCGGTCATGGACGGGTACGAAGCAACTCGCATAATACGCGAGTTGCAGCTCAAAGCTCAAAGCTCAAAGCTAAATGGAAAGGATTCCGATAACCTTTCAGCTTTCAGCTTTCACCATTCAGCTGGAGCGGAGCTCCCGATTATAGCCATGACGGCGCATGCCATGGCCGGGGACCGTGAAAAAAGTCTGTCGATTGGCATGAACGACCATGTTGCCAAGCCCATCGATCCGAATGAGCTTTTCACGACTCTGGAAAAATGGATTCTTCCGGCAAAGGACCGCGAGTATGTCAAAATCTCACCGACCGAGTCGCCGGCAAGTATGCCGGAGACAGTTTCTGGCCAAACGCCGTCCCAACCGCAGCCCGACATGGGAGAAAGCTGGCTGCCGAAAGTTTTAGCGGGATTTGATCTCGTGGCCGGTCTTAAAAGACTGCAAGGCAATCGGAAGCTTTACCGAAAATTGTTGCTGGATTTTAATGCCAAATACGCGCCAACTGCCGAAGACATTCAGCAAGCACTAACCGCCAATGATATAAACCAGGTGCACAGCCTGGTTCATAATATTAAAGGGCTCGCCGGAAATTTATCGGCCATCAGATTACAGTCAGCAGCAGCGGATATGGACGGACTGGTTAAGCTGGCACTCTCAGGGAAACTCCCGGAGCCGGGTCATATGGACCGCGCGTTTACGGAATTGAAAAATGCCCTGGACGAGGCGCTGACATCCAGTCAGGCCCTAAAACAGTCCACCACAAAAATTATTGCGCAGCCCGACGAAGCGGCAATTCCATCAATGCCGGTCGAACTGGCCGAACAACTCGCCGAACGCCTGCGGGACGCCGTCGAAATGGGGAATATTTCCGAATTAAAAGCCATCGCAAAGAAACTGAGACTAGGCGATAATACCTATGGTAGTTTCAGCGATACAATTCTACAGTTGACAGAGGACTTTGATTTTGACGGTATTTTGAAGTTGATCGACGAACTAGTATCAAGGTCAGAAATTTAAAACTGAGCTGTATTTTTTGTTTGGAAGGATTTAAGAGAATCTAAAATCCCAAATCTCAAGCATCAAATCACAAATAAATCCCAAATTACAATTTCCAATAACCAAAACTCAACCGCAACAAGCGCTTTTGTTTGGAATTTTGAATTTGGAGAATTTGATTTTGTTTGAAATTTGTTTTTTGGTATTTGGAATTTATTATTTTTTCATTGATTTCATAGTCGATTCATCAGGTATTCAATCATCATTCGTCCTTCCAATTACCCCCCAATAATTCCTACCACTGCTCCCGTCATACAGGTTGCCAGTGTTCCGGCGATGATGGAGCGCAACCCCAGCGACACGATTTCATTCCGGCGGGTCGGTGCCATGGTGCCCATTCCGCCAATCATAATACCCAGGCTGCCGGGGTTGGCAAATCCGCACATGGCGTAAGTCAT
This sequence comes from Olavius sp. associated proteobacterium Delta 1, assembly GCA_902749685.1. Taxonomy (GTDB): domain Bacteria; phylum Desulfobacterota; class Desulfobacteria; order Desulfobacterales; family JAFDCJ01; genus JAFDCJ01. Next base: position 40,954 of record CACVKW010000363.1, read on the forward strand.
AATCAAAAAACTTCTGGGGCTCAAACTGCCCGGCTCCAATTGACTCATTTGCAGGTAAGCCAGCAATTCGTTGAGAATCGTTTTGGTTCCCATGAGAGACCCGGCGATCCCGGCTTCCTGCCAGGGGACGCCCATCAGCCACACCACCGGTGCCATGACATACCCCATCAGCTGCTGCAGTGTAACCGGTTTATCGCCGATTTGAGGCAAAATACCCAGAATCAGATTGATAAGATATACCAGCGCAACCAGCACCACCAGCATGGCAATTATGTTGAGCAGCAGATTAACTCCCTGCAGGGTACCCTTTGTCACGGCGTCCATGGAACCGGTGGCCTGCTCCGGTGCCGTCAGTTCGCCGGTTGTCAACTCACCGGTTTCAGGGACCATGAGTTTGGAGATCAAAACTGCTGCCGGCACACTGATAATTGATGCCGTCAGGATGTGACCCATCACATCAGGAATCGTATTGCCGAGAAAACTGGCATACAGTACCATGACCGTACCGGCGATGGTAGCCATACCGCAGGTCATGAGGGTAAAGATTTCACTGCGAGTCATGCTTTGCAGATAAGGTCGAATAAAAAGGGGAGCTTCGATCATTCCCACGAATATGTTTACAGACACGCCTAATCCCTCTGCGCCCCCCAGCCGCATGGTTTTCTGCAACGCCCAGGAAAAGGCTTTGACCACCGGCGGCAGGACTTTCCAGTAAAACAGCAGCGCCGACAGGGCACTCATCAGCAACACCAGCGGAAGCCCTCTGAAGGCCAGTATAAAACTTGCTCCAGGATATGGCTCTTTGAACGGAAGGCTCCCGCCGCCGAGATAGCCGAATACAAAAGAGGTGCCGGCCGTGGTGGCTTCTTCAAGGGACAACACCACGCGGTTTAGCAACAGAAAAAATTCTTGGAAAACAGGCAGTTTTAATAGAAGCAGTCCGACCACCAATTGAATAACGATACCGATTACGGCGATCTTTAAATTTGCCTCTTTACGATTTTCGCTCATTAACCATGCCAGACCCGTGAAAATCAATAATCCGGCGACGCTTTGGATAATCATTGTGCTGTCCTTTCCGACTGCTAATCGTTATTGAGGCGAAGCGAGCTAACTTGTATCAGAGCCAATTTGCTTTGTCCATATGCGCATGGCGGGATGCAGGCACGATGTAAGGTAAAAGGTATAGGGTATAGGGTTTAGGGTAACAAAAGAAAATATCGAATATCGAATATCGAACCGCAGAATGTCGAAGGGTGGAATCGCTACGCTCTGGCTTTTTAAAAGTACCTTTTAATAGCCCTTTGAGCCCTTCAACGAAACGGCGGATCTACGACTTTCAGCCTTGACTCTGGTGTCATAGACGCCACACCTCAAACCATATACCCTATACCTTATACCATCTATCCCTTTCTGTCTTCTGCCTTCTGCCTGCCGCGGCGAAGCCGTCAGGCGAAGACGGGTCTCCTTTTTTCCGTCATCTGGATTGTCCTTGACAAAATGGGCGACTGCAGAATAATTGAACTTAGTTCGCTTCGCTCATCCGCCGGAGGCGGAGAATAATGGAATCCCGCTGAATAGCGGGAATGGAATATTGGGACCATTGGTGTTGCATCTGATTGAAAAATAATACGGTTCATGGGATAAACAAACCCTGGATCGAAAAAACATCAACAGAGGATTTAAAAAACTGCGGGTCCGGCAAGATGCTGTGTCCCTCTATGTCTTGGCCTGTAAAATATCGGGTAACATTTATGCCCCCTCTGCTAAAATATATATTCTGGCCGTTTTGTATTTATATAGCCTACTGCGGTCTTCTGTTTCTTCTGCAGCGCCAGATCATGTTTCCCAGAGGAATGATTCCGCAGCCGACGCCCTCTGGTCAAAAGTTTCCCGCACTGGAAAAGATCTGGCTGGAAACTAAATCCGGCAAAGTTGAATCCTGGTTGCTGCCGCCGGCTTCAGGTAGCGCTGCGGGTCCGTCTCCGGCGATAATTTTCGGACATGGCAACGGCGAATTAATTGATTTCTGGCCGGATGATCTCAAGGGGTTTTGCCGACTCGGATTTGCAGTGCTGCTGGTCGAATATCCGGGCTACGGACGCTCGGCCGGATCCCCCTCCCAGGAGAGTATTACGGAGGCATTTGCAGCGGCTTACGATGTCCTGATAGCCAGAAAAGATATCGACTCCTCCCGCATTGTCCTTTTTGGCCGTTCACTGGGTGGCGGTGCGGTATGCGCATTGTCGGTCAAACGACCATCGGCAGCCCTGATTCTGATGTCGACGTTTACCAGCGCCCGATCCTTTGCCAAACGCTATCTGGCGCCTTCATTTCTTGTCAGGGATCCTTTGGACAATCGGTCAGCGGTTGAAACATACAAAGGGCCGATTCTGATCCTGCACGGCAGGCATGATACGGTGATACCGTTCGCCCACGGAAAGGCGCTCCACAAAGCGGCCGGCAGGGGAAAACTGATCGCCTATGAAGCCGGCCACAACGACTGCCCACCGGACTGGAATGTATTCTGGAAAGACATCGAAGGGTTCTTGGGGGAAAATAAAATTATCACCCCATGAAAAAGCGAACCACGCTGAAGACGTGATTCGCTTTTAAACTACTTACTTCGATGCGCGGCATACAATATAGTTCTTCGCATTTTTATCCACATCGCAAACAATCAGATTATGGCTTTTGCCCGACTCCCAGCATGCGCCGGTTCATGAACCCATAATCCCCCTCAAACCTGTGGGGTGAAAAATCAGTGTGAATTTTAATTTGATTAAATCCGGTCTTTTCCAGAAGAATTGCGAGGCTTTGTGAATCGTAAAGTCGAATGGCATAGGTTCGATCCCGGATCAAGCCGTTCTGCTTGCTGATCACCATTTCGCGGGCGCTAATTGATTCTTTAGTTAATTCTCGCTGGCGGCAGACGACTGTGTCTTCACCGATTTCATGCCAGGCATTTGGCGTAAACATCTTTTTAACCGCGGCCCCGTCGACAACGTCCGCCAGCAGCCAGCCGCCGGGCACCAAAAGCCGATATGCTTCCGATAAAATTTTGCCATCGGCATCCGGCTCCGGCACATATCCCAGTGAATTGCCCATAATCAATACGTGATTAAAAATATTCGGGGGCAAATCAATCTCGCGTGCATCAGAGCAAATAAGCTGAATCGGGTAATCATGCGCTCTGGATTTATCCCCGGCGATATCGATCAGCGATTGTGAATAATCCAGCAGTGTACAGGAGCTAAATCCCCGCCGACAAAGCTCGAAGCTGTGACGCCCATGCCCGCCGCACAGATCCAACACCTTATGGCCGCATTTCATCGGAAGCAATTCGCAGACAACATCCACTTCAAGGCGGGTGAGTGTATCATCGCAAACCGAACGGGCGTCCGTCAAAAGGTAGACGTCGTCAAACATGGTTTTCCACCAGTCGGGATCAACTTCGATGGGCATGGGGACTCCTTTGCGGGGGAATATTTGGACCTAATTGGATTTGTTCTGATTATCTCGACAGCAATAAATATTCAATTTACAATCTTCAATTTTCAATTCAAAGGTTCTGCCCCGAAGCCAAATAATCCATCTGATGCGATGATGGCTGCCGAACCGTGCCAGGGATTCATTCTAGCAATCTCAAGTTCTTCTTCCTCGATCCGGATCAACTCATCCAGTTGCCCGGTCAGCCACAGGTTTTCGAGTGTCAGGCAGTCGGCCCACATTTTTTGTCCATAGCTTTTCAGTGCTTCAATCTGACCGGCAGCGATCAGCCTGGGGCGCAACGCAATTTTTACAGGGCCCAACAAATAGGTAAAATCACAATCCATGGCCATCTGGTTCTGATCCTCTATAACCTGGAGCAGCTCACCGGCATCCAGGCTGCTGATGGTATCATTAATATGATCGACTGCTTCTCTGACATTCATATCCGAAGAAAGAATTGCCAGGGGTTGAAATCCGCCACCGCTTCCGACATTTGTGGGCACTCCGCCATAGCGGCCGACAAATCCGAGCATGCCGTGGGGTCCCATTAGACAGCGAAAGTCAGTCTGGTAGCGTTTAAAATCTATTTTTTCATTCATCAAATGCGGAATTTCTTCCGCCCACAAAGAAAGAGGAATTTTTTCCTGCACAATGTAGTCCCCGGCTTTCAGGGCCAGCCCAATCGCCTCATCAGCATCATGATTGACCGTCCCGACTCTGACACCGTGTCCGGAATACCCTCTTTCCGGTTTAAGAACCAGGTTGTCCCAATTGCGGCGGGTCCAATCGATCAGATCCTCGATAATTTCCCCGTTTGGAGATTCTGTTTTGCGATCGAAGAATTGACGGGTCCAGGGGGTTCGCTGTACGATTTCTGTGTGGAAACGATCGCTGCCGGGACCGGTCAGTAATTCAAACATGCTCTTTACATTAAAAGGCTCCGTCCCGCGGGGGTTAATGACGCGGTGTTCTTTTACGGCCTGCAGCACGGGTGTTAAATCATGCTGACGGTGCAGGGCCAGGAGCACATCCGTGTTGAAATCCATAAATATCACCGATACCGGTTGCCCCCGCCAGCAAACCTGCCCGTTGCTCAGTTCAAGTTCCTGGGGGGCCATCAGCACACCGCTGATTCCATCTACCGCCCCCAGCCTTTTAGCCAGGTTTATATTTTCGGTAACATCTGCCAGAGTTTCTGCTTCAGCAACGACAGCGATCAGTCCCGAATTTTGACCGGCGCGTGACTTATGGGTCTGCACCAGTATATCGATAAACCCGTCAACGGGTGAAAAGTAGGGATTGTCAAAGTCCAATGATAATTTCATGGGACGGATTTGGTTAATGCGCTGCCAGACCGCCTTGCCGATGATCTGGGTAAGCCGCTGATAGTCCCAGCCACCCGGACTGCCTAAGTTCCACTCCGAATGATACCCTTTGAATTCTTCCACTTTATTTTTCCTATTTTAATTATTGGATTAGACATTTCTCGGGGCGGAATAATTATCGAATCTTTCTTTGATTAAATGAAACGGCAGTTCCCCGCCTTCCAGCAAAAATGTGTGAAAATCCTTTCCGTTCATTTTACGGCCACAGGAAGTCTTTAACTGTTTGAACTCGTGGCAGCCAAGACTGTAGCACAGCTGGTAGCCGGGGTTCAATCGAAAACGGTCTACCTGGCGTTGTGATTCTTCGGTAGAAAAACCACAAACTTTTAACAGATGAATGGCATCAAGCATTTTAATTTTACCGGTCGTCAACCCGACATCCACCTGACAGCGGGCAGATCTCCAAAGTCTTCTTTTATAGTCTACCAGCAAATCCATGGGACTGTGAACGTACCCGGCGTCTATCAGCAGAAATTCAGCATATGAAGCCCAACCCTCATAATAAAGCGGTGATTCAATTTGACGGCGCACCGGATTTTTCAAGCGGCAGCGAATGGAATCCAGAAAATGATGGCCCGGGATCGTTTCATGGGCGGTGAGCATTTTAAACTCGCGGTGGAACCGTTTTCTAAGCAGGGAACCGGCCCGATCCGTACTGGATCCTGCAAGATGCGTTGTAATGTAAAAATAACTTTTTTCCCGACCATCTGCGGTGAACGCTGCGGCAAAAGATGCTGCACCGCGCACGGATTTGAGGTAAAGCGGCGTTTCTGCAACTTCCACGGGCCTGTCTAAATCTGCGGGGCTGAAGCCCTGCTGACTGAAAAAATGCCTCAACCGCCCAATTTCCTGCCTGTAGAGTGATATCGTATCATCGTCATCAATTTCAAAAGGAAGATAGTTGTGATACAATTCCTGCCAGGTGGCTGCCGGATCTATTTTTAATCTTAGCTTTTCTAATTGATCAAGATTTTTTTGCCAGTCTTCCACCGCCAGCAGATAAATATCAGCCACATTGCGCATGTTTAAAAAATGATTTCGCAGCGTTTCACTCAGCGTAGCAGCAGCAAATCGCCCATCAGGCTCAACAGACACGATACTTAAATGATCGCCCATTGTCTTCAGCGCTGCCGCAGTACGATTCAATTGGGTTGACAACATATCGGCCGTTTTACCGGCTTGGACAGCCAGTAGTTCGTTTCCAATCTGAGCGAGATATTGACCACAATCCATCAGCATCGACCGGCAGGCTTGATGGTAAGTTTGCGGTATCGAGTTGATATTTTCCGTGGCTTGTCTGAGCAAGCCGGGGATTGCCGCCAAACGCGACATCACCCGGTCGAGGCATTCTGCTTGGCTAGCTGCCGGTTTGTTAAGCGCATGGTCTAAACCAATGAACGCAATTTTTAGATACAGCAGCGGGTTATATTGCCAGCTGCGCTTTTGTTCGAATTCGATCAAAATACCGGAGATATTGGCCTGCAAGAGTTCAATATCAATCCGGTCTTCAAAATTGTCAACCTGATCAGTTAATCTTGAAAACTCGTCCTGGAACGCTTTTAATTTCGTAATTCTCTTCTCGATAACCTGTGAATCAAGGTTGTCCAGCCGGTCATAATATTCAGCGGCGGCCTGAGCGCGAGGCAAAAAGTGAAACTCATCGCTGGCACACATGACCGGAAAGCAGCGTGCCAGGTACCCGAAGTACCTATCTGCTGATTTTGCAGCGGAATCAGTCATAATATTTTCATTCGGAATAAAATTTTCGGCTTATACTTGTTTCATAATCTTAGATAAATATTAACAATCAAATCGTCAAGAATTGTTTTATTACCTGAATTTTACACCCAAAAGGGCGGTACCTGCCATGCCGCCCTTCTTTTATAAGCTGTTCCAAAACCCCGGATGGGATATCGTCGTTTAATTTTCATGCGCGGTTCTTAGGCGAGGTCCAGAAATTGCTTATAATCGGTTATTTTCTTGACAAAACTCGTATCAGATTGTTTAAGAAGACCTGTCCGGCAAAGCATAATATCCTGGTTCTGGAAACCGTTGCTCCGCCGTCAGGTCATGTGCAAGGAATTCGTCCCAATGATCTCAGATTTTTCATTCGGCAGGATTGTTGTTGAAGGGCAAACCTGCAACAGCGACATTAAAAGTGAAACCTTTGGATAATATTTTTCTACGTGTCTTTGTGTCTTAGTGGCGAATATATTTTTTCATAAAATGCCAAGAAATGACAATTATGACTCTAAGAAGTGGCTTCAAAACCATCGGTTTTGTAAGGCCATCCATATTTGATCGACATAACTTCAGGTTTTATAATGTTTCTAACAGATATTTGAAAGGGTTACCAGTATGCTATCCCAATTCAACAATGAGGTATTATCCTACGGCCCGACGGCCGTACTGCCGCAAAATTTAAACAGTGGTTGGATTACAAAGCTGCAAAAAGCGGCCGATGAGTTTCTCGACAGCAATTTTGATCTCCATGAATGCAAAGACCCGAGGGATGTCGGCGACCCGATTTTGATGGCTTGTGTCTATGAAATATTAGCCTATCAGGCAGGCGAACATGTTGATGTAACTCCCGATGACATGGCCGAAAAAATGACTGTCTATGCGCTCTCGATTATCATGGAAGCAGTTCATCGCGAGGACGACATCGGATTGGAAATGCCGAATCTTGATAATGTCCTGTCCCTAGACAGAATCATCGCCTTTAAAAAAACCAACCCGGATTTTATCAAGTTTTTAAAACAGGTGTGTATTGTGCGAAATTCTGATAAAGGGTGGTTTAAAAATATCAAGGAGAAACTGCTGACCAGCTAATTGCTCCGCCCTGAAATCGGAGATGGCCGGGGTAAGGGTGAATAAAATGCTGTTTCAGTCTATTATATCCCTTTCCCCTTCGGCAATCGCCGCCAATCGGAACATAGTTATGGCAACGCGCATCATCGCAAACGAAAAAAAACCGAAAAAATGCGCAGCATAAAATAATTATTCCGCGGAATTTATATAAAACGACAATCATCAATCTTCACCAAAAAGTTTGGAAACTTGCAATATGCTACTTTTCAGGACGGAGTAATCATGCGAACTATAGTCCAATACGCATTTGCCATTGCTGCCTTAACCGTATATGGCGGCCAGGTCTGACCGGTTTTAGAGACAATGCCCCCCGTGACGCTGGGGGTTATCATTTTAACCTCGTTTATAGTCGCCCTGACTGTAGGAGCCCGGTTAAGGCCTCGTTTTGTTGGCCAGGCACCTGAGATCTTACAACCCAAACGCACCTTCATGCTTGAGCTTGGTTTGTGCCTGTTCGCCGGTGTTCTGATAAATGCTTACAATTTGATTTTCTATGCCCTGCCGCTCGTCAACACCATCGCGATGATGACCGGAGGTGCCGTAGCAGGCTTTTTTATTGGCCTGGACTCGGCCCTGGCGCGGGAAAGATACGGTATTCAAAAAGCATTGTCACGGGATCACACCCTCCCGCTGCCGAAACGCCTGTTTTCAATGACCCGCAAGTTTTCTTTCGTGGCTCTGATAACCGCCCTGTTCGTCGCGACGGTCCTGGCCATGGTGTTTGCCCGCGATATTGTCTGGCTGACCAAAATCGGGCAGGATGATGCCGCCATTGCCCACGCTCAAATGTCGGTCACGTCTGAGATATTTTTTATTATGGCCGTTCTGATGGTCCTGGTGGTGAACTTGATCATCTCATATTCCCGCAATCTGAAACTACTTTTTAATAATGAAACCCGGGTGCTGGAACAGGTCAGCCAGGGTGATCTTTCGCAAAAAGTGCCGGTTGCCACCAATGATGAATTCGGGTTAATCGCCGGACACACCAACAATATGATTGATGGTCTGAGACACCGCATTCAGCTTGTCACCGCCCTCAAACTGGCAGAGGAACTGCAGCAGAATCTGCTGCCCCGGCAAGACCCGCAGGTGGCGGGGTTGGATATCGCGGGCACCTGTATTTACTGCGATGAAACCGGCGGAGATTATTACGATTATTTTAACTTGCCGGATGACCGGCTGGGCATTGTGGTAGCCGATGCATCCGACCATGGCGTCGGCGCCGCAATGCATATGACAACGGTTCGGGCATTTCTTCATTTCGGTATCCGTAATTATCACGGTCCGGCCCGGCTCCTCACAGCTGTCAACACCCATGCAACCCGTGACAGCTCCCGGACCGGCCATTTTATGAGCGTGTTCTTCTTAGAAATTTCTACGAAAAGCAAGTCTTTGCGATGGGTGCGGGCCGGACACGAGCCGGCCCTGGTATATGACCGGGCCGGGAACACGTTTACCGAGCTCAGCGGTAAAGGCATGGTGCTGGGAGTTGACGAGGCTTATCGATATGAAGAAATTTCGCGGGAAGGCTGGAATCCGGGCGATATCATTTTAATCGGTACGGATGGTATCCATGAAACCCGCAATGAAAATGATCAGATGTTTGGGCAGCAACGGATACATGAAATTATTCAACAACATGCCGACGCCTCTGCCAAGGATATCAACAACAACATCATCAACTCTGTCCGGAATTTTAGGGGGAAAGCGTCCCAGGAAGATGATGTAACACTGGTGGTGATCAAGCTGCTTTAGTGTTATGTCCGATATATAACTCGACTCGGAATAATTCTTCTCTCTGATCCAAAATGAATTCGTATAAATTCCAAATAACAAATAAATCTCAAATTCCAAAACTCAAATTCGAAACAAATCCGATAACATAGTGCCGGAGGATAGTAATCCTTATATGACATTGATTTAGGTTTTGCACTTAAACGGGCAAAAGTGGTGAAAGCAATAACTGGCCGGATCTCCATAAGGTTTGCTGGTGGTTTCCATGCAGGTTGCAATCATTTGCCTGGACATATCTTCGTAATCCGACCGTTTCTCTTCCTCATTTTTACACTCCATGCATATCGGCTCATGGTCATAGACGGATAAAAGTCTGCGGTCCTTATTCAGCAATGATTTCCCGCACCGTTGGCAACTCTCGGCACAGGCAAGTTGTTTTTCCCATTTTTCTTCCATTTTGACTCCACATTGTTTAATATTTTGGATGATTGAACATAATACACTTTTTCCTGATGATCAAGAAGCGTAAAGAGACCTCAGTCTTGACGGCAAACGCTGGGTTGAAACTGACCCCAAATTTTCAGTATTCAATACATTGGTAGGTACACAAAAAGAGCGTTCATGGCGTAACAGTGAAAGTGGACCAATATTCAATAACCTGAAATTCGCCAAAGGGTTACTTGCCTTGACCACTCTAATAAGGTATAAATATAACTTTTAATTATTAAGCCGCCGGCGTTTAAATCTAACAAGTCTAGCAGTTTTCAAAGATCAATCTCCAACCCTGGATGTGCCATTTTCAGGGCGGATTAATTATATGAATCCGAACAAACCCATAGCTGTCGTCGGTATGGCCGGCTTATTTCCCGGTGCCGGTAATCTCGATATATTTTGGCAAAACATCATCAACAGAGTCGATGCAACCGCTGAGGTTCGCCCGGACCGCTGGAATGTCGATCCTGATTCGATGGTTTCGGCGGATCCTCAACCCGATAAAGCCTACTCCAAACGTTGCTGTCTGATGACGGATTTCGAATTTGACCCGTCCGGTATTGACCTTGATAAAAACCTGGTATCCGCCCTTGACCCGCTTTATCACGTGGTCCTGCATGTCGGTCGGGAGGTCTTGTCCGAATTTCCAAACAGATCGTTAAACCGTGAACGTACCGGAGTCATCCTGGCTGCCATTGCCTTACCGACGGATTCGACCTCCGCCGTCACCCGGGAAATTCTCGGCGCAGCAATTGAAGATAAACTATTCAGGGGGTTTGCGGCTGATCGGAAAGGCACCGGAATTAAGCCCTTTTCACGCAACCACTATCTGGCCAGCCGTGTGACCGGCCTGCCGGGGGCGATTTTGGCAAGGGCCTTTGGCCTCGGTGGAGGAACTTATACCCTGGACGCTGCCTGTGCATCCTCCCTTTATTCCGTCAAATTGGCCTGTGATGAACTTCACTCTCATCGCGCCGACGCCATGCTGGCCGGAGGTGTTTCCAGACCCAACAGCCTGTTTACCCAGGTCGGATTCAGTCAATTAAGAGCCCTTTCTCCCTCCGGACGCTGTGCGCCCTTTGATGAAAGTGCCGACGGTCTGGTTGTCGGAGAAGGTGCCGGTATGGTGGTTCTCAAGCGCCTGGCTGATGCCGTGCGTGATGGCGATCCTATTTTCGGTCTCATCCATGGAGTCGGTCTCTCCAATGACATGCGGGGCAACCTGCTGGCCCCGGACAGCGAAGGTCAGCTGCGTGCAATGCGCCAAGCATACAATCTCTGTGGCTGGTCGCCGCATGACATTGATTTAATTGAGTGTCATGGAGCCGGAACACCTCTGGGAGATCTGACGGAGCTGAACAGTTTAAAATCGCTGTGGGGAGATTCCGGCTGGACCCGGGCCCAATGCAGCATCGGCTCGGTAAAATCCATGATCGGTCATTTATTGACCGCCGCCGGCGCTGCCGGCATGATCAAGACACTTCTGGCGCTGCATCATCATATCCGGCCCCCGTCACTGAATTTCAAACAAGCGCCGGGCGACAGTCCGTTAAATAACGGTCCTTTTCGGGTGCAAACCGGAAGTGAAAGCTGGCAGACCGGTCAAAAAAATCGACTGCGGCGGGCAGCGGTCAGCGCCTTTGGATTCGGCGGCATCAACGCCCATATGCTGCTGGAAGAATATGATGAGAAGGCGCACGGAGCACGGCGCACGGCGCACGGTGATGGACTCAGAGTCGATTCAAAAAGCACTGTAACTCACACCATCGACCCGCCAGGCCGGCGACACGAGGTTACCGGAGAAACGGCTGAGACATTTCCGCATTCCGCATTCCGACTTCCGCATTCACCTATAGCCATCATCGGCATGGAGGCGTCTTTCGGCTCGGCGACTTCATTGAGGGATTTTCAGGAGCTTATTTTTAACGGCAACTCCAATATCGGCGAGCGTCCCCGGCAACGCTGGAAGGGGTGCGATCGGGTCGCCGAACAGCATCTGGGTGCACACTCGCTTAAGGGTGGATATTGTCATGAACTATTGTTCGCGACCGGCGAATTCCACATCCCGCCGAATGAAATACCGGATATACTGCCCCAGCAGCTGTTAATGCTGAAAGTGGCGGCCGGGGCCATGCAGGACGCCGGGTTGCCTTTACGGCAGGATCGACCCGACACGGGGGCCATAATCGGCATTGACTTTGATTTAGAGGCCACCAATTTCCAATTACGATGGCAATCGACCGATATAATTGATTGCTGGATCGATAAACTGAACTGGAATCCCGCTGTTCACGAAAAACAGGCCTGGTTGGAATCATTAAAAGATACCTGCAATCCCGCCCTGACCGCCCCCCGCACCTTAGGGGCTTTAGGCGGCATCGTTGCCAGTCGCGTCGCCCGGGAATTTCGCCTGGGCGGACCGAGTTTCGCGGTATCCTGTGAAGACGCCGGCGGCTTAAAAGCCCTGGAAATCGGCGTCAGGGCCTTGCAGCAAGACGAGGCTGAAACATTTCTGATTGGCGCCGTCGATCTAAGTGGCGACGTCCGCAACATTATTTTGATGGACCGGGCAAGACCTTTTTCCCGCAACCGGGAAGTCCGACCCTTTGATAAAGCCGCCGATGGTATTTTGCCCGGCGAGGGTGCAGCTGCCTTAATCATTAAACGGTTGGACCGGGCCCTTGCCGATGGAGACAGAATTTATTCCGTTATTAAAGGAATCGGCGGTGCCAGCGGCGGCGGAGTGGATACAGATACCCCTTCAACGGAAGCCTATCTGAGATCGCTGGAAAAATGTTGCCGGGAGGCCGACATTTCGCCTGCATCAATCAGCTTTGTGGAAACCCATGGCAGCAGCAACCCGGCCGAAGACGACCTGGAGACAATTGCCCTGAACGATTTTTTCGACGGCAACAAGGAACCCTGTGCCATCGGATCGATAAAAGCCAATACCGGTCACACGGGCGCGGCATCGGCATTGGCCTCCCTGGTCAAAACGAGTTTATGTCTATACCAGGAAATTCTGCCCCCGATACGAAATTTTACTTCCCCGAAAAACTCGCTCTGGCATAAGGAGAACTTTCATTTTCCAGTCTATCCTCAATATTGGCTTAGGGATCGCAGTGACGGCGCACGCACAGCGATAGTCGGGTCCATGACACCCGATGGCAACTGTGCGCATGTCTTGCTTGAGGGCTATGACTACCAGGCGTCCCGGGGAGTTCAGCCGAATGTCCTGCAAAAGGTCCGGCTGGAGCGCAAAAGGCCGCTTGGCTTTCAAAATTTTGCTCTTTTTTGCGTTGAAGGGTCCAACCGGCAGGCCCTGCTCGCCGGACTGGATGCCCTGAATCAGTACATTGATAAATCCATGGCGGCGGCAAGCGGTGATATAGAATCATCGCCAACTGAATCTGTCGAAGAAACAGCCCGTGCCTGGTATCTTGCAAACGGAACCAACCCTGATCTTGAGTTGGCCGTATCGATTGCGGCTGGTGATTTTAGCGACCTCAAAAATTGGATTGCCGACGCCAAAGAAGCAATTCTTTCGGACAACCCTCGAAAAATGGGAAGGACCGGCGGTATTCATTTTTCACCCCAGCCCCGGGGAGGCAAAGGGAAACTGGCGTTTGTATTTCCGGAATCGGGCAATCACTATCTGGGTATGGGACGCGATATCGGGGTGCAGTGGAGCCAGATTTTACGCGAAATGGACGACAGCACCTCACAGTTAAAGACCCAGCTTCTGCCGGGCTGTTATGTTCCCTGGCGGGTTTCCTGGGAGCCGGGATGGCAGACGGATGCCTATCGGAAAATCATTTCCGATCCCCACCACATGATCTTCGGACAGGTGGTGCATGGCGGCGTCATGGCCAACCTGATAAAGTATTTCGGAATTCGACCGGCGGCAGTAATCGGCTATAGCCTGGGCGAATCAGCCGGCTATTTTGCGATGAATGTCTGGCCGGAGCGCGGCGAGATGCTCAAGCGGATGCAGGACACAAATTTATTTTCTACTGAATTGGCCGGACCCTGTAACGCCGCGCGGCAGGTTTGGAGGATCCCCGCTGGCGAAGGCGTCGACTGGACCGTGGCGGTGGTCAATCGCTCGGCTGATGCGGTGCGCCGGGTCCTGAACCGTTTTCCGACCACGAGTTTATTAATTATTAACACCCCCCAGGAGTGTGTCATCGGTGGACGCCGGCCGGATGTTGAATCCGCCATCAAAGATCTGAATTGCGAAGCCATTTTTCTCGATGGTGTTGTCACGGTTCACTGTGATGCGCTAAAACCGGTAGCCGATGCGTATCGGGAATTGCATGTATTTCCCACCAGTCAACCTGAAGATATTCGCTTTTACAGCTGCGCGCTCGGACGCGCCTATGACATCACCGGTGATAAGGCAGCCAATTCCATTCTCAACCAGGCGCTGCATGGTTTCGACTTCACGGCCACGGTCAACCAGGCCTACCAGGACGGCGTCCGCCTATTCCTGGAAATGGGTCCTTTCTCGTCCTGCACCCGTATGATCAAGCGTATTCTGCATCAAAAACCCCACCTGGCCCTGTCGGCGTGTGTCAGGGGCGAACAGGATCACGCCACGATTATCAAGGTTCTGGCTGCTTTAATCGCCGAGCGGGTTCCGGTGGATCTGGCAGCGCTTTACGGCCATGATGCCTATGCACCGTCATTGATTGAGCCGCCTGAAATCATCGCCGGGCAACAAATAAAAGTAACAGTTGGCGGATCGATGGAAGGCGGAAATGAAATCGAAGTCGGAAGTCGGAAGGCGGAATTTGGAAAACAGAAGGCAGACGACAGAAGACAGAATCTGGAAGTCGGAAGGCGGAAGGCGGAAGGCGGAATTGAGGAAAACACGGTCCAGGGGGCAGAAAATGGTGGGCAACTGCCCGGGACGGGTTCTCCGATGTCAGAGTTGATTGAATCGGCCAATCAAATTGCCACTAAGACAGCCGAAGCCCATCAGAAATTTTTGGAGCTCTCCAACGAGTTGACCCGGTCCTATGCCGAGACATTTGATCTCCAAACCAAGCTCCTGCAGCGTGCCATAGAAGAATCAGAGGACTCGATGCCACCTCTCGAGGTCAATCCTCCTGATTCCGGCGTTCCACCTTCTAAATTCGAGACTCCTGAGCCGGAAACTCCGCACTCCGCATTGCGACTGCCACATTCCGATCTTCCGACTTCCGCATTCCGACTTCCCACTTCCGAACCGGTTTTCTCCCGCAAGGCCTGCCTTGAGTTTGCCATCGGATCTGCAGCCAAGGTACTGGGACCGGAATTTGCAGCCGTGGACACTTATGAAGCCCGGGTAAGGTTGCCGGACGAACCGTTGATGCTGGTGGATCGTATCCTGAGCATCGATGGTGAAAAAGGCGCACTGGGTTCCGGAAGCATTGTTACCGAGCATGATGTTTTACCCGGCGCCTGGTATTTGGATGGCGGCCATGCCCCGGTCTGCATTTCGGTAGAAGCCGGTCAGGCGGATCTGTTTTTATGCGCTTATTTGGGCATTGATCTTAAAGTGCAGGGCCGGCGAACATACCGGCTGCTGGATGCAACGGTAAAATTTCACCGGGAATTGCCGGTGCCGGGTGAGACCATCCGCTATGAAATTGAAATTGAAAAATTCCTCCGCCAGGGCGACACCTATCTTTTTTTGTTTCACTTTAACGGCTATATCGGCCAGGCACCGCTCATTACCATGACCAACGGCTGCGCCGGATTTTTCACCGAAGAAGAAGTCGAAAATTCCGGCGGCATCATCCTTACCGAGGAAGATAGACAACTGCGCGCGGGCATAAAGCCTGCAAACTGGCAAAATCTGGTTCAACTGGGTCCGGCCGGTTATGACGATACGTCGATCCAGGCCTTGCGGGAAGGCAATTTGGCCCGCGGCTTCGGCAAAGCATTTGAAGGCATTACACTGCCGGAAAATCTGAGGCTTCCCGGCGGTCGCATGAAATTGATCGACCGGGTCATCAGCCTGGACCCGGCCGGCGGACGGTTTGGATTGGGATTGATCCGGGCCGAGGCCGATATTGAGCCGGAGGCCTGGTTTTTAACCTGCCATTTCGTCGACGACATGGTGATGCCGGGCACCTTGATGTATGAATGCTGCGCCCACACCTTGCGCATATACCTTCAGCGTATCGGATGGGTAACGGAAAATCCGGCGGTCTTTTATGAGCCGGTCAGAGAAGTCGAAGCGACTCTAAAATGCCGGGGACCCGTGACACCGGCAACCGCCACGGTCGTATATGAAATAGAAATCAAAGAAATCGGCTATCGACCGCAACCGTATGTGATTGCCGATGCGTATATGTATGCCGATGGCCATCGCATCGTTTTTTTCCGGGACATGTCTTTGCAAATGAATGGTATTACCCGGCATGAAATGGAATCCCTGTGGCATAGCCGAAAAGCAGAGCCGTACGCTCAATCAACCCGCTTGCCCGAACCACCATTGTTTGACCGCAAACACATGCTGGAGTTTGCCGAAGGACGGCCATCACGGGCATTTGGCGTTCAGTATGAACCTTTTGACAGGCAGCGGTTTATTGCGCGTCTTCCGCGACCGCCCTATCTGCTCATCGACCGTATCGTCAAGGCCGAGCCTGAGCCCTGGGTGTTGAAGCCGGACGGCTGGATTGAAGCCGAGTGCGATGTGCAGCCGAATGCCTGGTATTTTCATGCCGAGAGATCGCCGGCAGTGCCGATCAGCATTTTGCTTGAACTCGCCCTCCAACCCTGCGGCTGGCTGGCAGCCTACATGGGATCGGCTTTGCGAAGCCAAAACGATTTAAGATTCCGTAACCTGGGCGGCCAGGCGACCCTGTTTAACGAAGTTTTGCCGGATGCTGCAACGCTGACCATTAAAGCCCGGCTGACAAATGCTTCAGAAGCGGCCGACATGGTCATCGAACATTTTGATTTCGAAGTTAACCGCAAAGGGCAGCGGATTTATGCCGGTAACACTTACTTTGGATTTTTTACGCGGGATGCACTGGCCCGGCAGGAGGGTATGCGCGATGCGGCCAACCAGGCCTATGCGCCGGCGCCCGAAGAAATCCAGAATAGCATGGCCCGGGAGTTTATCGACCGGGCCCCGCTGCACCCCGAGGACCCAACAATCGATGCCGCGCCGGGGTTGACGATGCCGGCCAAAGCCATTCGCATGATCGATCGGATCGAGGCTTACATCCCCACCGGTGGTCCCGATGGACTTGGTTTCGTACGCGGTGTCAAGACGGTCGATCCCCGGGAATGGTTCTTCAAAGCCCATTTTTACCAGGATCCGGTTTGCCCGGGCTCGCTCGGCATCGAGTCATTTATCCAGCTCCTGAAGTATATTGCCCTGGAGCGTTGGCCCCAATTCAAAAACAGCCATCGCTTCGGCCTCCTGACGGGGGTTGAACAAAGCTGGATCTATCGGGGTCAGATCTTACCAGAGAATAAACTCGTCATGGTTGAAGCCGTGATCACTAAAATCCAGGATGAGCCCGTACCGTTCATCCAGGCTGACGGCTATTTGAAAGTTGACGGATTGCTTATTTATCAAATGGAAAATTTCGGTATCAAACTCATACCTGTCTCTTGAAAAGTGGCCAGGGGAAACTATTATTAATCTTAATACCAAGAAGATATATTAATGCTTTATTCAAAGGTTTACCTCGATTCCTTCGGTTATGAACTGCCGTCCAATGTGGTGACATCTGATGATCTGGAAAAGCGTTTGGAACCGTTATATGATGCGCTCCATTTCCAGCAGGGACAATTGGAGGCAATCACCGGTATCCGGGAGCGCAGATTCTGGGATGCGGGATTTAAGATGCACGACGGCGCGATCAAAGCCGGCCGCAAAGCGCTGGAAGCCTCCGTCATTTCACCTTCCGATGTTGGAATGCTGATCTACGGCGGCGTTTGCCGGGACAATTTAGAGCCGGCCACCGCCTGTGCCGTTGCCAACGGTTTGGGTCTCGGCGGGCAAACCCAGCTTTATGACGTATCCAATGCCTGTCTGGGTATTTTAAATGGTATGGTTCAGTTAGCCAATGCCATAGAATTGGGCCAGATGCGGGCCGGCATGGTTGTATCCTGTGAGTCCGCCCGTCAGATCGTTGATATTACTATTGATCGACTGCTGGAAACCAGGGATATGGAAGTGTTTAAGAAAACCGTTGCGACATTGACCGGGGGATCCGGTGCGGTGGCCGTCATATTGACAGATCAACGCCTGGCTGCTTCCGGGCATCGCGTTCTGGGGGGCGTTGCCCGAAGTGCCGCCGAGCATCATCAACTCTGCGTATGGGGACCGGACACCGGTATACCGGCCAGCGGGTTGCATGTCATGGAAACCGATCCCGTGGGAGTCCTTCAAAACGGTGTGGTGCTGGGCATCGATACGTTTAGGGCATTCCGCCAGGAACTCGCTGTGTCGGAAAATAAACCGGATAAAGTCATCTGCCATCAGGTGGGTGCGACTCACCAGCGCAATATACTGGATGCAATTGGTATGGACCCGTCTAAAGATTTTACGACCTTTAAGTTTTTGGGGAATATTGGTACGGTATCCTTGCCGATCACAGCCGCCATTGCGGCCGAAAGAGAGTTTTTAACTTCCGGGGACCTGGTGGGTTTTTTGGGGATCGGCAGCGGTTTGAACTGCCTGATGCTGGGGATCGAATGGTGAATAAAGGGTTCAGTTTTCAGCACTCAAAGAACCGAAGACAGAGGAAAGAAATTAGAAGGTGGGAAGATAAAGGGGCAGGCTCAAGGCGCACGGCGCAGGGCGAAACAAGGTGGAAGTATTTAATTACTGGCGCACGGCTCAAGGCGCACGGCACAGGGTGAAAAAAGATTGAAAATGAAGGAGAGAATATCGAATTTCGAAGGAAGGAATATACAGAAAAGCGAAATTCTGCGGTTCGATATTCGATATTCTGCGGTCGGTAGATCACGTCTTCAGCGTGATTCGATTTTCCCTTGGTTCTGCGGTTTGCTTTAAAAAATAACCACTGTCTTCGAAAGCGGTCAAATTGCTCGGAGAAGAAAGTAGATAATATTGAAGAAAATACCCGTCGATATTTCAGACCTGCGCCACTTGTATCCGTATGAGTCCCATTACCTGAATTTAAACGGTTTAAAATATCATTACCTGGATGAAGGTCAAGGTGAGCCGCTTGTCATGGTGCATGGCAATCCCACCTGGTCTTTTTACTTCCGCGAGCTGATCAATAGTTTGTCTCCTCAATTCCGCACGATCGTACCGGATCACATCGGATGCGGTTTGTCGGATAAACCGGATAGCGGCACTTACGGCTTTGGACTGGAAAACAGGGTCGATGATCTGGAAATGCTGTTGGATCACCTGGATCTGGACGATAGCGTCACCCTTATTCTCCATGACTGGGGCGGCATGATCGGCATGGCTTATGCGGTAAGACATCCCGACCGAATCCGCAGGTTGATCCTCCTGAACACCTATGCCTTTTTGCCTCCCCCAGATTATCGGGTTCCCTTGTCAGGGCATTTTATTCGCCGGGCCGGCCCCCTGGCGTCCCTGGCAATTTTGGGCTTCAATCTATTCTCGTTTGGTGCCCTGTATTTAGCATCTCGCAAAGGGCTGGCCAAAGATGTCAAAAAAGGCCTTACGGCACCCTATAACTGTTGGAATCACCGCATGGCAGTTTTAAGATTTGTACAGGACATTCCGCTGAGTCCTAAAGATGCCAGTTATTCTCTGGCCAAAACCATTGATGACAATCTGGCGCTGTTTTCCGGCACCCCGATCCTGATATGCTGGGGGGAGCACGATTTTGTTTTTAACCACAATTTCTTCGACGAATGGCAGCGCCGATTCCCCAAAGCTGAAGCACATCGTTTTTCCGATGCCGGCCACTATGTGCTGGAAGATGTGCCCGAAAAAATCGTTCCGTTAATTCAGGATTTCCTGCAAAGAAATCCTCGCTGATTTTAGCTTATATATTTAAAGTGAAAAGAAAATTCAACTCTCGGTTCTCGGCTCCTCGAGCGAAGCCCCGCAAAGCGGGATGCAAGCTCGGGCGGTGAAATTATTTTAACTTTCGCATAGATGCGGATTGAGCCTTGACAAAATGAAATTATACGTGCACCAAGTAGAATATTCGTTATCAAAATGAATGAGGCAAAATCACATACTGCTGAAATCGTCAATGTTTCGACGCATCTGACGCGAATGGCCCGGGAACAACCGTATAAGCGTGCGGTTGTCTATCCGGCCGGCCGTGACAAAAATAAGCGCGTCACCTATGCCCACCTGACGTTTCTGCAGCTTGAACATGAGGTGGATCGCCTGGCCCACGGGTTGAAACAGGCAGGCATCACGCGCCAGACCAGAACTGTTTTAATGGTTAGGCCCAGCATCGAATTCTTTGCATTAATTTTTGCCATTTTTAAAACCGGTGCCGTACCGGTGGTGGTGGACCCCGGCATGGGAATCCGCCGCATGCTGAGCTGTTACAAATCTACCCGCCCGGAGGCCTTCATCGGCATTCCCCTGGCCCATGTTGTCAGAACCCTGGCGCCCGGATTTTTTAATACCGTTAAAACCTGGGTTACCGTAGGACGGCGCTGGTTCTGGGGGGGGCTGACGCTGGATCAAATTCGCCGGCCTGGCCGGCAACCGTTTCAGACGGCGGATACCGCCCGTGCTGAAACAGCGGCCATTCTGTTTACCACCGGCAGCACCGGGCCGGCCAAAGGCGCACTCTACACGCATGGCAATTTTGATGCTCAGCTGCAGCAAATCAAGATTCATGTGAATTTTGCAGCCGATGAAATCGACCTGTCGACCTTTCCCCTTTTTGCCCTGTTTTACCCGGCCCTGGGAGTCACAGCGGTGATTCCGGACATGGATCCCACCCGGCCGGCCCTGGTCAATCCGGAACGCATTATCGAAGCGGTCAACAACCAGGGCATCACGAACATGTTTGCCTCCCCGGCCTTATTGAACCGGGTGGGCGGCTACGGCAAAAAAAATGCGATCAAGCTGCCGTCCTTAAAGCGAGTCATATCAGCCGGTGCGCCCGTTTCCCCCGCTAATATCGAGCAGTTCAGCGCCCTGTTAAGTGAAGATGCGGAAATACACACCCCGTACGGGGCAACCGAAGCGGTCCCGATTATATCTATCAGGAGCAAGGAAATACTCACGGAAACCCGTGATCTCAGCGAAATAGGTTACGGAATCTGTGTTGGGCGACCGATTAACAACATTGATATTCAGCTAATAAAGATCAGTGACGATCCCATTGACACCTGGTCCGACGATCTCAGGGTTGCCCCGGGTGAAATCGGTGAAATCACGGTTAAGGGCGCTCTCGTCAGCCGGGAGTATTACGAAGATCCCCAGGCCACGGCACTTGCTAAAATAAAGGAAAACGGTGAAATCAGACACCGCATGGGCGATCTGGGGTGGATGGATAATAATGGGCGCATCTGGTTTTGCGGCCGTAAAAGTCACCGGGTCATTACAGCCGACGGTACGCTTTTCACCATTCCCTGTGAGGCAATTTTCAATACCCATCCGGCCGTGTTTCGCAGCGCCCTGGTGGGGATCGGCCCGCGGCATCAGCATAAACCGGTTATATGTATCGAGCTTGCCAAATCCAATGCCGGTATAAGTAAAAAGGACCTAATAGATGAACTGCTGGGATTGGCGGCAGCCAATGAATTGACCCGAAGTATCCGGACCGTGTTGTTTCATAGATCATTCCCGGTCGATATACGACATAATTCCAAGATTTTTCGTGATAAGCTGGCAGTCTGGGCGGAGACTAAACTAAAATGACGACAAGTAATTCTGGTGGAGAGCGTTTACCCGAAAAGGTCCTTGTTACCGGCGGTGGTGGATTTTTAGGCCGGGCAATTGTCCGTCGCTTGATTGATCGGGGTGACGACGTTCGGAGTCTGGCTCGAAATTTTTATCCCGCGCTCGAGGAAATGGGAGTTGATCAGATTCAGGGAGATATTTCCAATCCTGAAACTGTGGCCAAGGCCTGTGACAACCGGGGTATTGTTTTTCACGTCGCGGCGAAACCGCCCCCCTGGGGAAAATATGATGACTATTACCAAACGAATGTAATTGGAACCCAAAACATAATCAACAGCTGTTTGAGTCAAAACATATCACGACTGGTCTACACCAGCACGCCGAGTGTTGTTTTTAACGGCAAAGACATTGAAGGTGCAGATGAATCCATGCCCTACCCCAAAAAGTTCTGCACCGACTATTCGAAAACCAAAGCAATTGCCGAACAAAACATAGTCCGCGCAACAAATCAGCAGCTGAAAACAATTATCCTCAGACCGCATGAGATTTGGGGTCCGGGCGACAACCACATCCTGCCGCGACTGGTCGCTCGAGCAAACCGACTGAAACAAATCGGCGATGGAAAAAACCGCATCGACACCATCTATATCGATGATGCCGCTGATGCTCACATTCTAGCGGCCGACAAACTTCAGGAACTTCCGGAACTTTCCGGCAATATCTATTTCATCAGTCAGGATGAGCCGGTGCTGGCCTGGGACATGGTGAATGCATTATTGAAGGCTGCCGGATGCAGTCCAATAAAAAAATCGGTGCCATTTAAAATCGCCTGGTTGTCAGGGGCACTACTCGAATTTATTTACAAAACATTGCGGCTGTCAGGTGAGCCCTACATCACCCGATTTATGGCCCAAGCGGTTTCACAATCCCACTGGTTCAACATCAGCGCCGCTAAAAAAGACTTAGGATATCGCCCGAAACTTACAACCGCCGAAGGGCTGAAAAGATTGGAAGACTGGCTAAGATCAAGTCAGGCCCAAGGGGCAAAACGAGATGATAGTGGTCGAGAACACGGGCCGGCCGCTGGGAGTTGATTTACGGATAAACCCAGATGCTTAAAAATTTTCAACGCCCTTTGTCGGCCGAAGAGAAACGCATTCTAGCAAACGCAGCGACCACTCTTCAAGAGCAGTTGAAGCGGTTAGCCAAACCTATTTTCATAACCTGTATGGTAATAATCGGTATATTATGGGGCCTTACGATGCTGGCCTCAGATGTATCCGGGAAAATTATCAGCTTGTTTTGGCTGGCTGTCGGCGTTGGAATATCAACTTGGGTTCTACTTAGCGAGCGCCGGAAGTATCAAAAACGGATTCGGTCAATGAACGATGCGCAAGAACGAAACGTGGCTGAAGTGGTGCATATACAGTCCGTCAAAATGGTTGAATTTGACGAGATCAATGATGAAGGCGCTTGCTATGCCTTTCAAATCGGAGACGATAAGATTGTTTTTGTCGTCGGGCAGGAGTTCTATCGATCGTCTAAGTTTCCAAATACTGACTTTGAATTGGTACACATATACGATAGGGCTCGCAACCTCGTTGAGATGCTCGTATTCAACCACGGCGTGAGACTAAAGCCGGCTCGCAAAATCTCTGCTGAGCAAAAGGTAAAGCTAAATCTTCCAGACCACTTGGACACATACACAGGCAACCTGGAAAAACTTGAAAATTTGCTGGGCAGCATAAAAACGGAATGAACTCGGTCTAAATTATCCCGGTCGAACCCCGCGGTGAACGGTGAAATAAGCTGTTATTTTCTAGCTCTAGTTTAACCCGTAATTTTTGGTGATTCGAGTCATGACCGCCTGATACTGTAAGGAGGGAAACGCAATGTTGTTCAAAATTAAACGCTCTTACGGCATAATATCGCTTTTACTGATCGTGATCGTCGCCGGCTTTTGTATTTACAATGCCCGGAGAAGCGCCGTGAAAGAAGAAGTGACTGGGCCGACAAATCCGATCCGACAGGAAAAAGAAGTTGCCAAGTTCGAGCTGAAAGCTAAACCGCCCGAGTTTTTGGAGAAGCTCGATGCCGTGGCGGGCGTCACGCTCAGACAGGGAGACATACATATTCAG
Organism: Olavius sp. associated proteobacterium Delta 1; assembly: GCA_902749685.1. Classification (GTDB taxonomy): domain Bacteria; phylum Desulfobacterota; class Desulfobacteria; order Desulfobacterales; family JAFDCJ01; genus JAFDCJ01. The sequence continues at coordinate 64,893 of CACVKW010000363.1, forward strand.
GGCCAACCGAACGTTCTGAAACCCGAAGGTGCACCTCTGGGAACACCGCAAGCACGGACACCTGCCAAGATACCCGATCGAGGCTACCATTCTGTCGGGGTTTCCATTACGAATACCAGCGGCAAAATAATTCCGAGTTCGTGGGATGGGAATCAACCGGAGTCAGGTCAAAACCAGATGATCGTGGTCGAGAACATGGGCCGGCCCCAGGGCGTTGATTTTAGGCCGCAACCGGTAACGGCGATGGCACAGCAAGGCCTGGAATCGGAAGAGTTGAATATCCTCGAACAGAAACGACGCAAACGAAAGTCCAATTTCGCGAAGTCGTTGGAGAAAAGGGAAGCTCGGCGGTCATTGTATAAGCGCAATTGAGCAAAACGCCCGATGCCCGCGGGTCCCGCCGCGGGATGGACCGCCGCAGAGAAATTGGATTTTCTAATCCTGACACGGAGGGATAAAAGATGGGGCCATCTTTAAAAAAGTATACAGAATTTTTCGGGCGCAGGCCGGATTTCATTCGAGAGCCGATAGTCGAACCGAAAGATTCCCCTTTTGTTTATCGGTTCCCGGAAATGAAGGTTGGTTTCTTCAAACGCTTTCGTGTTCCGGTCAATGATGTATGGGTATTTATTACCGATGGGATGTCTGTAAAGGAGATGACGGTTCCAAACACGGCTGAGGCCTCCTATCCATCTCGGATTGAATTGGTCGCGTACGCCAGGCAGCCCATAATTGGACAAAGTGATGGCGAAGATATTATTACGGCCGTTCTGCAAGCATTGTCTTTGTTGCCGTTTGAAAAAAATATTTTCTTCGGCCCTTTGCTCACCTGCAATTTTGGTGAGAAAATCTGCCTGAATTCCGAAATGACGGGATTCTTTTTCGGCGTTCCCGGCGGCGTAAATATGAATCAACTTTGCCAGTGTACGCAGGCGGCTGACTTGGCCGTTAGCGTTATTCCAATTTCAGTCGCTGAATTAAAGTTTGTCGGATCGAACGGTCCTGAAGAATTGGTAGAGCTGTTCGATAAGCAAGGCGTACCGAACCTTTTTGATCCCTTTAGAAAAAGTCTGGTTTCATGAGCGTCTTGGCGTGGTAGCGGCGGTTTCGAAACCTGAGGCTTCGAAACCGGCTCCTGTAAAAATCCGCGATTCGGATCTACCGGGAGGAACAATTGGTGATAAACGAGGAGAAATTTTAACCGGGGGGATTGGCACTATGAAGCGTTATAATAGGTTCCATCGCTGGATATCGCAAATTACGTTGATATTGTTTGTCTTTAGTACCTTCTTTTCCGGTCTTCCGGGGATACCGCCGACGGCCCAAGCGCAGGAAACGGAAGTTACCTACGTCACCGAATACGCCTATGATAAAAATGGGAACGTCAAAACCAGGAAAACGCCTGACGGTGACACGATTCAATATGAATATGATGCGTCGAAGCGGCCGAGCAAGATTACTTATCCTGACCTAAGTGAGGTAAACTACGTTTATGACGCGCACGGTAATCGCATCGAGATGACCGATCCTCACGGTACGACCCATTATGCCTATGATCGGTTCAACCGCTTGACAGGCGTGCAGTTCCCCGGCATCAATCCGATCAATTATGACTACGACAAAGTCGGCAACCTGACTAAAATTCTATATCCCACCGGAGAAGAGATTATCTATGCTTATGATGGCGACAACCGACCGGTTCGTGTCACGGACGCCACGGGAACCACAACATATGAATATGATAACCAGACTAACAAACTGATTAAGCGGACTTTGCCGAACAGCGTCTTCACGGAATATACTTACGATGAAGCAAAAAGAGTAACCGATGTGGTGAATAAGAAAGCCGACCAGACGCTTATCGCAGGCTATCACTATGAATTCGACGCTAACAGTAACCGCACAAAGGTTATCGAAACAACCCCGTCGGGGACCAAAACAACTGATTATGCTTATGACAAACTAAACCGTTTACTTAGCGCTACCTGTTCGGACGGGACCTATGAGATTTATACCTACGACAGCACCGGCAACCGCCTCACAAAAGAGACTCAAGATGGCGTGATCGAATATAAGTACGATCAGGATAATCGTCTCTTAAGCGCCGGTGATACTTATTTCTTTTACGACCAATCGGGCAACTTGATTCGAAGCATCTCTTCGGAAAAAACAATCGATTACACCTATGACTATGAGAACCGTCTCATCGAGTATTCGGATGGAACCGACATCGTAACCTTTGAATATGACGGAGACGGCAACAGGATTTCAAAGTCAGTCAACGGCGACCAGATTAAATATGTCAATAACGTCGCCACAAAGATCGCCCAGGTCTTATTTGAAACCACGGCGGAGAATAACGTGATTCGTCGATATGTTTACGGTGAGTCGCGGCTGAACCAAATAAATGAAGAAACAACATCCTTTTACCTTTACGACAATCCTGCCAGAAGTGTTGCCGCATTGGTGGATGACTCCCAGAACGTCATGAACCGCTATACCTACGATGCATTTGGTAATCTAAAAAGTGCCAATGAAAGCACGGGCAACAGCTTCAAATATGTTGGGGAGCAGTATGACGAAGAGACGGGGCTTATATATTTGAGAAAACGTTATTACGACCCGCAGATCGGAAGATTTTTATCAAAAGATCCTTTCCCGGGTTATGTGCAGGCACCCCAAACCAAAAATCCTTATCCGTATGTCGCCAATAATCCCGTTAATGCGATTGACCCATTGGGTTTAGCCGTCGGTGCGCCGGGTTTTTGGGAAGGCCTGATACCCGTATGGGGCTCTGGAAGACAGGCAATTGATGATTTTCAAAATGAGAGATATGTGTGGGGTGCCATTAATACCGCAATTGCAATCTCAGATGTATTTTTGATCGGGGCGGCAGCAAAAGCAGTTGGCAAAGGATTGATTAAGGGAGGTTGGAAAGCTTCACAAAAATACTTTTGGAAAACCGGAAGTCATACGTGGGGCGCCTCAAGAAAATGGTATGCAAACTACCAAAGGATGATAGGTGAACCGATTCCCTTTGGCCGGCATGTCCATCATTGGGCAGCTGAGCAGGGAAGTTGGCTGGGTAGTAAATTTCCCAATATCGTCAATCAACGTTGGAATCTTCACATCCCCCAAAGTAATTGGGCACATTTAAATGGAATTCACGGCAATGCCTATGGCCCGTTGAGAACATGGTGGGCCGGCACACCGACCTGGGCTAAATTTACCGAATTCTCGACGCTGGGCCACACGATTGGCGCCGTTCGAAATTTGACATCATATGGCGGCGTCTCCCTGTCTAAAACCGCCGCCCTGATGCTCGACATCAACGACATCGCCGGCGCGACATTTGACGAGGGAACCGGACAGGTCATTCTCTTCGGCAAGCAAGACGTATCATTGCCTCAAATGGAGTTGGACGATCTCGCTGTAGCGGTTAGGTCGGTTTACGGTTACGGCGGACAGGCGCCACAGGACCCGGGGGTTTCCATCGGGACCGAGCCGTCGGATATTGCCGGACAGATGAAGGTCCGCTACGACGGGCAAACGATTAACACGGAATTCGGCTGGACCATGTTCGAGTCGGACAGGGTGTTGAAAACACTTATCCTTGGCCAAGACAACCTGACGGGTAATCCGGTTTCAAGCGGCGTACCGGGCTATATGAGTTTGCCGAATCGGTACGTGGCCGAGCCGGATAAAATCCCCGGCGATAATTTTTCCAATCGGATGTGGTTCGTTCCGCAGGAGATAAGTCTGATACAGTCGGACGATGACAGTTCCATGGTGTTCAATACGGTGGCGATGGAGCTCCTTACTGAATCAAAGTTTAATGACAATGTCGTCGGTAATCAGGTCGCCGAAGAATTCACAGCGCATTTTACGCAACACTATGATGATTTTGCCGTTGACACGGAATTCCCCATATTAGGAGAGCTGAAAAGATTAGGAAAAATAACGTCGGTTGTCAAATGGATACGGGACAACAACATTCCTTTTGACCTGTCGTTTTTTGAAAACTACATGCCGGCGAATTACGCAACTCCCGCGTATACGCCCGAGACATCCGTTACCGCCTCCTATCCGGGCGGGACGATTACGATGACGGGCGGTGTCAAATACCGGCTGGATGAGAGCAATTTCTCAAGCTTCACCGACCCGATGGCAGATACACGCAAACAGGCCGCCATAACGGCCCGGCCGGAAGAGACTCAGTTTGAATGGGATTTTTCGGATGCAGGCGATAATTATAAGGCCATCGCCCACTCCATGACACGCGCGAAAAAGGACGGCAGCGTCAACCGGACCGAAGTGGATATGAGCTTCCCGGTGCAAGGGGAATTACCGTTGACGCTGACACGCTATTATGACTCCTTTAACGACAAGTCGTCCGGCTTCGGCTACGGTTGGGATGCGGTGCCGTTTAAATTGCGGTTTCCGGCCGACAGGCGGCTTTTTACATTTGGAAACCAGAGCTTGACCGTTGAAGCGCACTACGAGATCTTTGTGACTGAAAATGGCAGCGAGTATCTCTACTTCCTTTTCGGCCTGAATAACGATGATCTGCCTCTGTATGCGCGCGAAGGCGGACAAGAAGTTTTAAGAGACAATTTAGACGGGACGTTGACCCTGTTTAAGAAAAATAAGGGCAACGTAACTTTTGACGCCGCAGGACGGCTGACCCGCATGACCGATAATAACGGCATACCGACCGATTTCAACTTCAATGGTTCCAAACTTGAATCGATCACCCATGAAGGGGGAAGAACCATAACGCTTTACTATGCGGGCGATCGGGTAACCAGTGCAGTTGGTCCGGGTTCGAAGACCCTTTATTACGGCTATTATGCCAATGGTGATCTGGAGACCGTAACCAACGAAAAAAATGAAACCACGACCTATTATTATGACACGGATCACCGCATCGTAAAAGTCACTGATCCGAAGAGAAACAATATCTTCCAAGCGAGCTTTGACGATTACAACCGCGCCAACGGCCAGACTTTGGGCAGTGCGACCAGTTTTGCTACCGACTTCAGCTTGGCCGACAGAATGTCCACCGTGACGGACCCCAACGACGTTGTCATCAATCAGATCTTTGATGCGGACTACAGGCTGTTGCAGTGGTCGGACTCGGAGGGAAGACAGATGGATGTCACCTACGATAACGAGTTTGGCCCGGGCACGGTCACGGATCCGGAAGAATATACGACTGAATATCAATATGACATCGCCGGAAACGTTAACTATATCAAAGATGCGGAAGGCAATCAGAGAAGATTCCTTTATGACGTCAACAATAATTTGGTGGGGATTCGGGACGCAAGGGGGTATGATACCGTACACATTTACGATGTCAACAACCGGCTTGTAAAGATACTGCATCACGCGGTGCTGGAAGTAGACGAAAACCAGCAGTTTACGGGCAATTATACCTATGACCCCAACAACGTTACGCTCTATGGGTATGATCCCGCCAACGGGAATCTTCTCTCTTCAACCGATCCGAACGGGAATGCCGTCAACTACAACTATGACGAAAACGGCATGCCGCTGCTCGCCGTCCACCCGAGCGGTTATCAGGATGAAAAGACGTATGATGCCAGATCCCGGGTCAAACGTATCTCCAATCTCGCAGGAGAATATGTTGCCTATGGTTATGACACTGCCGACCGGGTTGTCTCCATCACCACGCCGGCCGGAACGGTGAACTATGATTATGACGACAACGGCAACGTGACGACCGTTGAGGATGGCAGGACGCATTCAACGGACTATGATTACGATGAAAACAATAATCTTATCATGGTAACGGACGCCGAGGCCGGCATAACCGAGTACAAATATGATATTGTCAATAATAACCTGACCGAGATCATCCTGCCCAACGGGACCGTAAAAGAGATCGAATATGATGATCTGAATCGTCCCATAACGGTCACATATAAGGTTACCAGTGCCGCCCCCAATCCGGCCCTGGTCACCGAAACGCTGGAGGTGGGTGCCGCCGGCATCGGCAACCCAACCAGCCAGCAGCTTACGCTTTGCAACAACGGCAGCGCACCGCTTCAGATTACGGCGGTTGCCACCGACAATGCGCTGTTCGAGGTCGAGTTCACGGCCCCGGTGACCATCGATCCCGGCAACTGCCTGGATTTGAACGTCACCTTTACCGGTACGGCCGTCGGGCAGGCCAATGCGGTGGCCACCCTGACGTTTGCCGATGATTCTTCAGTCAATGTCAATTTGAATGCCGAGGTGACGGCGGAATCGTTAGGGGCCAGCGCGGTGTCGGTCCTGGACGGAATCCAGATCAGCTGGAATCCGTATCCGGGCCTGGGGACCTTCAGCTACTACAAAATCTACCGCTCCGGCACCGCCATCACGGACATCAGCGGCCTGACGCCCGTCACAACCCTCAATTCCATATCCGACACCAGCTATTTGGACACAGCCCCCGAGTACGGACAGGAATACCATTATTGTGTGGTCGCATTCGATACGAATTCCAATATCCTGACGACCATTGAATCCGTCGGTCCGGTGGCCAAACTCAATCTGGGCAAGATCGATGATGTCATCCCGGCGGCAGCAACAGCCCAGGATGAAATAGCGGTCGATATTGCCTATAATTCGGTGGACGATGAATATCTTGTGGTCTATGCGTACGATGCTTCGGGTTCGGACACCAACTGGGACATTTACGGCCAGCGGATCGACGGCAGCGGTGCGAAGATCGGCACCGCGTTTGCGATCATGGCGAGTGCAAATCATGAAAAGAATCCACAGCTGGCCTATAACGAAACCGCCAATGAATTCCTCGTTGCTGCCGAATATGATTCTAACGGCGCCGGCCAATACCAGATCAGGGCACAGCGGGTGTCGGCTGCAGGAGGGTTAACAGGCGGTCTGATCAGTTATTTAAGCACCACGACGTCCCAATTCTTTCCGAGCATTGCCTATAATTCAACCAATGATCAGTACCTGTTGGGTTATGAAAATGATTATACGGGAAATGGGCTCGCCGATTTCCTTCGCTTGGTGCTAAATGGTACCGGTGCAGTGCTTTCCGGACAGTACGACTCGGTTAACGGATTCCATATGCGGAAGCCGAAAATCGCCTTTAATGAACTAAGAAATGAGTACCTGGCTGTTTTTGAAATTACCGACGACGCCGCGACATCATATATATACGCCCTAAGGCTTGATGCCAACGGGCTAAAAGCCGCCGGCACCGGCCTCATCGCCGTTGTCGCAACGACCGCTAAAAGTACATTTCCCGAAGTCGTCCACAATCCGGATAGGGATGAATATGCTGTAGCCTTGCAGTATGATTCTGGCGCTACCGGTAATGCATACGGTATCTATGTGCGCAAGGTGTCCTGGGACGGTGTAGCCGGATCCTTTCAGTATTATTCGTCTGCCGGGAACAGTCTGCTGTGGCCGGCCCTTTCCTATTTTGATTTTCAGGACGAATACATGCTGAGTTTTACCCTGCTGATTTCCGGCAGTGAATATGATGTGATGGCGCAGCGCATTTCGGCCAATGATTTGAGCCTGCTGACGACCCAGTTGATCGGAATCGCCAGGGAAAGCTCGACAGCAGAGCAGAAAAGTCGCCTGGTCCTCAATGACTTCAGCAACGAGTTTTTCATCGGCTACGAGTATGATAACGGATCTGACTGGGATATTCGGGTCCATCGCGTTGGCAATTATACCCAGAACCTGAGAGTTGTGCCCGACAGCCTGGATTTCGGCGCCACCCTGACCAATCTGGCGGTCAACGTGACTGAAATCAGCGGCAAGAGCTATATGTACCTGACCAATTCGACGGATCAGCCCTGGCTGTCATTCCCTTCCCGCGTCAACCTGACGAATTTTACCAATCCTACGATAAATCTGGGGGCCTCCGTCAACCGGGACGGTCTGTCGGTTGGCAGCTACGCCGGCAACATCCGGCTAGAATTTGAGGGAATTGAAGAAGTCGTTCCGGTCACCATGCAGGTCGTCAACACCGCCCCGCATGCGCCGTCAAACCCGTCGCCCGCCGACGGCGCCGTGGACCAGGCCAATTTGGGATCGCCCCTGACGGTCACCATGAGCTGGCAGGGCTTTGATCCGAATCAGGGGGACAACCTGAGCTATGATGTGTATCTCAGCGAAAACCAGACGCTGGTCACCAACACCGACGCTTCGGTCCGGGTGTCTGATGACCAAACTACCACATCCTACCAGTCCACAGCGCTTCTCTACGGGAAAACCTATTACTGGAAAGTCACGGCCAGAGACAGCCACAATCAGACCACACCGGGTCCGGTTTGGCAGTTTACGACCATCACCATAGCCGCGCCGGTTCCGGTGGCCTACAGCCCCGATCCCACCACCAACAAGCGACCGACTCTTAGCTGGTCCGCTGTGCCGGACGCCCAAAGTTATCGGATTGTGATCGACAACGATGCTGATTTTTCATCCCCGCTGGTGGATGTCGGCAATGTGAGCAGCACCAATTATGCCGTCAGTTCAGATCTGCCGGACGGCATTATCTACTGGCGCGTGGCGAGTATCGACAACCAGGGGCTTCAGGGTGATTTTTCCGCCAGCGATGACTTTACACTCGATACCACGCCGCCCGCAGTACCCGCGCTGACACCTTATACGCCGGATCCCACCAAAAATCCGAGGCCGACCTTGACCTGGCCGCCGGTTGCCGAGGCGCAGAATTACCACCTGCAAATCAGTGCCGTGGCAGATTTCCAGTCAACCCTGGTGGACACCTTTATTTCGGAAACATCCTACGCGGTGACTGCCGACCTGCCGCAAGGCACTATCTACTGGCACTTGAGTTTGGTGGACGCGGAGGGCAATGAGAGCGCCTTTTCGCCGCCGGACGCTTTCAGCATCGATATCACCGCACCCGCCCAAATTACCATTCTTAGCGTAACTCAGGAGAATAATTCGGCCCGATTGACCTGGAGCCCCTTCAATGATGCCGACGGGGATTTCAGCCATTTCAATATCTACCGCTCATTGTCCCCAATTGGCAATGTCAGCGCGATGACACCGATCTCACAGTCGATAAACAACGCGGGTGCGGTAACATATCTCGATGGCACCGTCATTTTCGGGGTGACCTATTATTATGCAGCCACTGCCAGCGATCATCTCGGCAATGAAAACCGGGCTGTGACGGGAGCCGGACCGTTTACCATCACATCGCCGGTGGCTGCGGATGATAACTACAGTGTTAACGAGGATACGACGCTGGTAATTAGCGCCCCCGGAGTCCTTTCAAATGACAGCGACAGTGACGGCGACACGCTTTCCGCCGAGCTGCAGAGCAATGTGTCCAACGGAAGTCTCACGCTGAATGCCGATGGTTCGTTTTCGTATTCACCCAATGAGAATTTTCATGGGACCGACGCTTTCATATATAACAACGATGACGGTTCACTGAATTCAAACCCAGCTACCGTGAACATCACCATTGATCCGTTGAACGATGCCCCGACGATCGGCGGAACACCGGCGACGTCGGTTAACGAAGATGAGCTTTACAGCTTCACCCCGACTGCGGATGATATAGATGTGGGTGACACGCTGACGTTCAGCATCGTAAACCAGCCAACCTGGGCCAGTTTTGATACGGCAACCGGTGAGTTGACGGGCACACCGTCTAATGCTGATGTGGGCGCGACTACCGGTATCCTGATTACGGTGACGGACAGCAGCACGGCCAGTGCGTCGCTGCCGGCATTTGACATCACCGTGACGAACGTCAACGATGCCCCGACGATCGGCGGAACACCGGCGACGTCGGTTAACGAAGATGAGCTTTACAGTTTCACCCCAACGGCCGGAGACGTCGATTTCGGTGACACGCTGACGTTCAGCATCGTAAACCAGCCGACCTGGGCCAGTTTTGATACGGCTACAGGTGAGTTGACAGGCACACCGTCAAATGCTGATGTGGGCACGTATGCGGATATTGTTATATCGGTGACCGACAGCAGCTTGGTGAGTGCGTCGTTACCAGCGTTTAATCTGACAGTTTTAGATCCTAGCCAACTGGATATGGACGGTGACGGTTATGTACAAGCAGTAGACTGCGCCGATGATGATCCGTCGGTGAATCCGGGAGCTACCGAAATTCCATACAACGGCAAGGATGATGACTGCAACCCCGCAACATTGGATGACGATCCGGGCGGCGGTGGAGATGAGCCAATTTGCGGTGATCTGGACGAAGATAATGACGTGGACATTGCTGACCGAAATATCATCATTGCAGCGTTGCGGGCCTGTGAGGGTGACGCCAACTATATTGCAGCCGCTGATATGAATGGGGACAGTTGTGTGACCTTCGTAGATTACACTGAATGGTATAAATGCTATAAGGCATTTCTAAATTAATAATTTGATTAAGGATATAGCCGAAATTGGAACATCAGGTTTAGATTCTAATACCTAAATGACACCTATTTCAATTGCGGTGTGATGGCTTGTGAACAATCCTTATTGAAGGCTGCCGGATGCAGTCCAATAGTACAGGGGGCGAGTCAACTACCACCCCTAAAAGGGGTGGCTTGATGAATCCCCTAAAAGGGGGTAATTACTTTCTACCCTAGCGCGACGCCATCCAATCGGCCTCCTCACCGGTTTCCGACCATTTTTCCCACCCTGTACGGTAATAATTGATAACCTGTTTTATCTGTTCTCCATTCAGATATCCGACATGAACAAACAGGGTATGCCCATCTGGTGAGTAAAATCGGTGCTCCGGTACTGTTTTATACCATAACTTGGCTGCAAGAACCCGTTCCGGAGATAATTGATAGGTACCTGCCCATTGCCTTGCTGTATCCTGTGTGGCATGATCATTGTACTTATTGCTTTTACCTGTCATTATGGTCAGAAAAACAACCTCATCACCCAGTTCCGCTTCGACTCTCTTGGTTACCGGCGATTGCTGTTTGCATGCCTTGCACCATGTGGCAGCATACTCCGACCATACGAATTGACCTTCAAAATCGGTCATGTGAACAGGCTCACCGAGCGCGTTGGGCCGCGGCTCCTGTGTCCTTCCAGTGGAATACGAATCATCATTCATATTCCCCACTGTATGTTCGAGCCCTTTCATTTTACCCCACGACTGTTCAACCGGTCCCTGGTCACGACAGCCTCCCAGTACTAAGAAATAGACGGGAATGAGTAGCCAAAATATTTTTTTCATTTCAGGAATCCCTCCCAATTAGAGCGTTTGCCGGAAAAACGTTCCGATATTTGTGGTTTTGCCGATTTCTTTGGGTTACTAATAACGATTATGGCCTAATACAAATTATATCGGCCTAACTTACCAAAAAGTTAAAGATTCTTTATTCAAAAGCGATGCCTTATCGTTTACTCGATATTGACATATCGTTAAAATTCTGCCAAATACCATCTCTTTGCCACAAATCGCCTGAGATAGAGGTAAATTTAATGGATATTTATGAATTAGTACGAGGTCCGTTTGCCTGGATTGCCATTGCCCTTTTCGTTTTGGGCTGCCTGTACCGCATCGTTTATTTGCTCTATAGCGGCAAAAGAGAGACTGTGCTGGATCCGACAGGAAACACCAAAAATGCGGCTCGGTCCATCCTGCACGGACTGCTTCCCTTTGGATCCACCTATATGCGCCGGCGGCCGCTTTTTACGATCATATCGTTCATTTTTCATCTCTGTGTCGTCATTCTGCCAATTTTTCTATTGGCCCATATTGTTTTGTGGTACGAATCCTGGGAAATCCAATGGTGGAGCCTGCCGGATCTGCCGGCGGATCTCATGGCGCTCTGGGTGATCCTGGCCTGCGTCTATTTTTTGTATCGTCGTCTGACGGTTACTGAGGTTAAGCAGGTTACCCGTCCGGTTGATTACGGATTGCTCTCAATTATATTTTTGACGTTTCTGACCGGTTTTCTGGCTTACCATCAATGGGGCCCGTACCGGCCGATATTAATTTTGCACATTATTTCGAGCGAGATCCTGCTCGTCATTTTACCGTTTACAAAGCTGAGCCACATGCTGCTGTTTGCCTTCTCACGAGCCTATATGGGATCTGAATTCGGCAAACATATGAAGGCACGGGACTTTTAAATGAATAGATGAACATCGAACGTCCAACATTGAATTTTGATTTTAGCGCGAGGCAGGTAATGCAGAATAAGTTTATAGCAAGGTTGTTGCTCATTGGACTGGTTCTCTGGGGTCTGACCGCCGGGTTCGATTCGATTGCACAGGAGACAGAGTACATACTGGCGCACCAGGATATTTTCGGCAGGTTGAGACGGCCGCAAGTTAATTTTTCCCATGAGATTCACTCAGATACACTTGAGGATGAAGGCTGCGGTGTCTGTCATCATGTGCAAGACGACCGGAGCGGCAAACTTGTTTATATCGAAGGTGAAGAGCTCAGCTGCAAAGAATGCCACGTTCAACGGAAAGAAAATCAAATTCCGGCCTTGCGGGAAGCCTATCACGGAAACTGCACGGTCTGCCATCGTCAGTTGATAAAAGCTGGCAAACCAAAGACCGGACCGACCACCTGCGGCGGTTGTCATATCAAGCAATAGAAGGAACGTATGGAACAAGACGATAAGCAAATTGAAAATAAAGAATCTGCCCCGAAACCGGTAGGCGGCCAGGTCGTTGAGCCTGACACGCAATTGAGTGTCATGCGGCAGGCTTTGAAAAAAAACCGTAATCGCCAAATCCAGTTTATGCTTAACAGCTGTGTGAATTGCGGGTTGTGTGCTGAGTCCTGCCACTATTACTGCGCCGATGGTAACAGCGAAGTAATACCGGCCAATAAGATTAAAAAGCTTTCCAGAGTGCTGCAAAAATATTTCCACCCGGTAAAATCACGGCTGCCGGGATTCCAGGAAATTGGCCAACCGGATGAACAGATGATCAGTGAACTTTACCGGGCGGCGTACGAAAATTGTACCATGTGCGGCAAATGCGCGCTGACCTGCCCGATGGGCATCAATACCGGCGAGATTCTGTACCTGGCGCGGGCCATGCTGTGCAGCATCGGGCGCCTGCCGTCCGGGCTGGTGCACCCGGTGGAGACGGCTTTTGAAGTCGGGAATTATCTGGGATTGTCAACCGAAGATTTTGTTGAAAACATCGAATGGTTTGCCGAAGAGATGGGCGATGAAATGGAAGACGAAAATTTTTCGATCTCCGTCGACAAACAAAATGCGGAAATCCTGTACATTCCCCACCCTCTGGAGGCCCGCGACCTGCCGTTTCTGATGATGAACGCCATCAAAATACTGCATTGTGCCGGTGAAAATTATACGCTCTCGTCTTATGATTTCGATACGGTGAATTACGCTTATTACCAGGGCAGCAAAGAGAATATGATGCAAATTTCCCAGCGCGTGCTGGATGCCAGGGAAAAACTCCAGGCCAAAAACATTGCCCTGGCTCCTTGCGGCCATGGCTATCGTGTATTGCGCTGGGAGGTGGAAAAATATCAGGGCAAACCGTTTACGTTTCCACCGGTCCTGTCAATTGTTGAGCTCATCGACCGTTACAACCGTCAGGGACGCATCAAGCTTGAAAAAGACAAGTTCGATGGTCCGATTACCTATCATGATCCCTGCAATATCGCCCGTCGCGGCGGGGTCCTGCAGGCGCCCAGAAACGTCATCAATGCCCTGACTTCCAATTTTGTCGAAATGCAGCCCCATGGCCCCCGCAATTATTGTTGCGGCGGCGGCGGCGGGCTGGCATCCACCGGTGATTTCGGCCAGCTGCGGATTAAAGCGGGCCAGAAAAAAGCCGATCAAATCCGTCAAACCGGTGCCAAAATCGTGGCCACAAATTGCTTCAATTGCATGACTCAGATACGCGATCTGAGCAAAGCCTATGATCTGGGCATTGAGGTCAAAAGCATTGTCGAGTTGACGGCGGAATCATTGATATTGTGAAGGTTTAGGGAACGATAAAATCCTGCGCGCTATTATGGGAGATCGTGCCCATAAGAATTGAAGGAATGAAAAGCGAACCGCAGAGCAGCAGAATATCGAATATCGAATGTCGAAGGGTGGAATCGCTTCACTCTAACTTAAGAAAAACCCGGAGCGATGAATCGATTCGTGATTCTGCACTTTGAGCTTCCCCATAATTGGGTGCAGGAGAAGTGCCACAGCGGATCAATTGCCCAGCAATATGATTCGCTACTTTTGTTTTGGGCAAGCATTCAGCCATGTGAATAATTCAAACAGCAAAATCGATTGACCGTTCTTCAAGATCATAGGTTATGTTTTCATTTTCCTCAGTCATCCGTTGTTTCCTTTTCAACCATCTGACAAAATCATAAAACGATATTCTAGCCGCAGAACCAAGGAAAAATGAAACGCAAATAGTCTTAGGATGGTTTTGCTCCGTTCTGTCATATTAAAATAGATAGAATTCCTTCCTTCGACATTCGTTATTCGATATTCGATATTCTGCGGTTCGCTTTTCCCTGTATACTGCGGTTCGCTGTTCAACCCGGATGCCGACCGGCTAAATCGGCTGGACTGACACCTTATACCTTACACCTTAAACCTATTCTATCCTTTCCTATCCGATCACCGAAAAGCTGGATTCCCGGTTGATCTCCCGCAGTCGCGAAAACGACCCTAAGTTCAGCTGCCGTTTAATATACTGCAGAGAATATTGAACCGGGTCATTGTCGTGGTCATGCCCGGCTTCTACCTTTTCGATGAGATAGGCCATCATGGCGCCGGCAACCGGGGCATTCTTATATTGATTTCCGGACGTTCCCACCGCCATATAAAATCCGGGCAAATCGGACCGGTCATATATTGGAATCCAATCATCGGCACAGTCGTAGAGATCCACGACACCCTGCATCGTGTTTGGAATCCGCAAACTGACAATGCGCTGGGCCTCCCGCATGACTTGCGTTTTCCACTGTTGGGTAAAATTTTTATTGTATCGGTCGGGATCCTCGATCCACTCAAGGATATCACAGTCCGGATCCTCAGACCCGATGAGGACATGATTGCCCACTTCCGGTCTGGAATAGCAGCCGATATCCCCATCGGATATCAATGGTGCCGCAGCTTCGTAATCAAGGCCTGCGGGCGCGGGAGCGTGGGCCACCTCCTGACGCAGCGCCCGGGTTTTGATGTTCATGCCGTTTTCGACCCCTGCCAGCCGGTTGATGATAAATGAGTGGGGACCGGCCACATTGATCACAATCGGTGCATCGATTTCAGTACCGTCTTTGAGTACAATTCCGGCAACCCGGCCGTTCATCTTCCGGATATCAACGATCTGAGCATTAAACAGGAATTCGCCGCCCTTGGCTTCGGTCGCCACCTGGACGTTGTGGGTGGAGAGCATGGGATCAGAAATGTACCCCGACTCGGGGATGAAAATTGCCCCCGCGACCCGGCCGCCGGTCGGTTGGCCGAATTCTGCGTGTTGCGCCAGTTTGGGCGGCCCGTATTGATGTGTATCCAGAAACGGAAACTTTTCCTGCATGCCGTCCGGGGTCAATTCCTCATATTCGACGCCCAGTTCTTCCATACTGGTCATGACAGTTTTCAGGTATTTGTTCTTCTCAGTTTTAGTGACCAGGCAACCGGTATTGATGTATTGAACCATTCCAGTCTCATCTATGGTTTCCAGATATTTTTCCCAGTCAAGCCAATAGAAATATCCTTCGCGCGCCATGGCAACCCCGTCGGGAGTTGAGTAATGGAGCCGAATTACCGCGCATGAATTGGATGTCGATCCGTGTCCGGCAGCACCCAGTTTGTCCACGTTTAAGGTTTTATAACCTTTTTTTGACAGCTCAAAGGCAATACAGCACCCGATTATGCCGGCGCCAATGATAATGGCATCATACTTTTTGGTCATCTTTAAATCTCCTTGATTTTAACCGTTCAGGAGTTCTGATACCCATGATCGTGGCTAAAAGCCACTCCCACCTGTATCTATTCACCGGTGAACGCTTGGCATTATTTTAATCGCCTATAACTATAATCCAAATGTATTTTTGTCAATTCCGGAGTATTTAATGGCACAGCGTTTAATATGTTAAATAAACAGAAATTACCGGATTATTTGGATTATTTGTAGACTATTTTTTCGGTGAGGCGTCTATCAGATCAAAACATCGAAAGGCGGTTTTCGAAATCACAAAAATAATCATCATCACAAAAAAAGGCGAACAAACATATCTATCGACTCATGCATAATCCCGGACAGAAACATCGGGGTTATCGATAATGAATAAATAATTAACAAGCTGTCATGATAGGGGGGTCCGGGGATTAAGGCTGGGATCAGATGTTCAGTTAAGTAAACATAGACAAGACCATGCGAAGTGAGTATTATAAAATCCAGAACGCTGCCAAGGCATTGCGTCGCGACCAAAAAAACATCACCTTAATATGGCGCCATCAGATAATACTACCACGATCCCGGACACCTCCGCGCAGCTGCTCTCCCTGGTTAATCAAGCCCGGGAGGGAAATCGATCCGCTTTAACGCAGCTTGCCGATCGGTTTCAGCAAGATATTTTCCGAATGGTTTTTTATCGCATTCGGTCAAGGGTGGACGCCGAGGACATTACTCAGGATGTATTCCTGAAGGCTTTTCAGAAAATTTCAAGCGTCAAGGATGCGGCAAAATTCCGTGGCTGGCTTTTCAGTATCGCATTGAACCGAATCCGGGATTTTCAGCGTAAAAAACGATTTCGCTCCCTGTTTAAAAATGAAGATGAAAATATTGAATCTCATCCAATCGAAAAAGCAGACAGTGATCAGCCGGAAGCTTTGGAGCAGGTATTGAGAAAAGATTTTTGGCGACAGATCGGGTTGATCCTGAAAAAACTGCCGACCATGGAGCGCGAAGTGTTTCTATTGAGATTTTTTGATCATCTCAGCATCAAGGAAATTGCCGGCGTTTTGAAAAAAAATGAAAGCACGGTTAAAACCCATCTATACCGGGCTCTGGCAAAATTTAAAAAAGAACCTGCCATGCGCCAATTGCTAAATGAGGTTAACCAATGAAATCGGGAAACATGCAACATCTAGATGAGGAGCAGCTTGTCCAGGCGGTTGTCGACGTGACCGATCTGCCGGAATCCCTGCAAACTCACCTGGCCGAATGCGGTCAGTGCCTGGACGGCAAGAACAGCTTTGAACTTGAGATGATAAAACTCGGCCAAAAAGCTGAGCAGTTTGCGCCGCAACCGCAGAGACGGATCATATTGCCGGTACAAAAATCCAAAAAACCATTCTGGAATTTGTTGGATTGGCGCAATCTGATTGCCGCTGCCGCGACCGTCACAGCAGTGTTTATCCTGGTCTGGGGAACAAACATGGTGCGCAATCTAGCTGAACCGGGATCGGAAATCTTGACGGCGGAAATGGCAGAAGCGAAAAAACTGATGTCGGAAGTCAACACTCTTGTTGACAACGCGCTGCCACCATTTTATTTAGTACTTTCAGGTGAAATAAATGCGGATTACGAGGAAGAATTTTACCAATTTCTGATTCCAAGCGTTGAAGACAAAACCTGAACCTCTGACCGAGGGAAGAAAGGGGCTTCATTATGGTAAGAAACATATCCAGTGTCATTTTGCTGATCATTTATCTGATTGCACCGGTGATTGCAGCGGGCCAGGACGTCCCTGCCGGAAAGTGGTGGTATAACCCCAAGATACAAAAAAATTTGGATTTGAGCAAAAAAGAAGTCGCTAAGCTCGACCAGCTATTTGCCAACAGCCGCCGCAAGCTTATCAAATTAAAATCTGAAGTAGAAAATGAGCAATTTGAACTGGATCAACTTCTCGGCCAAAAAAAAGTAAACGATGCCAAGGTTAAAAAACAATTTCAGAAACTTGAAAAAGCCCGCAATAAGCTTGCCAATGAACGCCTGCAATTTGTGATCGGCGTCCGAAACCTTCTTGGCCCCGACCGTTTTCAGCAGCTCAAATCCAACTATAAAAATTGGCAATAGACAGGTGTTGGTATTCTATTGAATAATGATGAAACCGGAGCAAATCCTCGCTTCGAGCGACATTCTGGATAAAATAGAATCCGTTTGCAGGCGACATTTCTACGCTGAAAACGACCGCAACGAGTGCTACATCTTTGTACTGGACAGTCTCAAGGCCGATAACTATAAGCGGTTGAGGGCCTTTAAAGGCCAAAGCAAACTGACTACCTATCTTTATTCCCTGGTTAACTCCCTGGCTATCGATTTCCGACGCAAAAGATACGGCCGCCGGCGCATCCCCACCGCAGTTGTAACACTTGGCAAATGGGCTGAAGCCGTCTATCGACTGGTGTGCTGGCAAAATTTTTCCGTTGATGATGCCTATGATTTTTTGCAGGTCGACGGGCTTTTTAGCGGCAGTTATGAGCAATTCCAGCAAGCGATCGTGCCGATCCAAAAGGCCCCCTGCCGGCAAAACCCCAGCTTTATGACGATGGATGATTGCGGCGGCGGCGCTTCGCAGAAAATGAAGGATTCCGGCTCCAATCCGTTGGAAACATTGATTAAAAAGCTTAACCGGCAAAGGCGAATCGAGGCCGTTAAGGTTATTCGTGAGACGACCGACAGTCTGCCCGAAAATGATCAGCTTCTGGTCAGGCTTGTATATGGATCAGATCATCCGGTGCGCGTAGCGGCGAAAGTTATCGACCTTTCAGCCTCCGCCGCCCGCAGACGATTGAAGGGACTATTGATAAAATACAGGGAAAATCTGCTGGCAGCGGGCATCCGCGAACTGTAATTTGTCCGTCTAATTACTCTGCCCTGAAAAATTAATTTTTCGGGTCTGAAGAATACAGATTAGTAGCTTAAATTAAATAAAGAAAATATCATAAAAAAATGGGCAAATGGATAAATAAAAGTTTAGAGCCGTCAGTTTCGCCAGATTCGCCTGTTTCTGTTAATCATGTTGAAATAGGAGATTTAGCGCGGCTGGCAGATGGAACCGTCGACAACGACGAACGCGAGCGCTTATTGCGCCATATCAATCGCTGTCAAAGGTGTTACGAAATCCTGCACCATACACTCAAAGACGCCCCATCCGCAGCATCTGTGAGCCATGCTGACGGTCCCTGGTGGAAGACCAAAGCCGCGTACGCCCTGGCGGCTTCAATTATCCTGATATTTATCATCAGCGGCCAGCTTGCGTATAAATATTGGAGTCATATTCCAAAGGTCATTTCAGCAACCCTGGATTTGGATCAGAATTTAAAGGATATCCTGCTGGAAGATGATGCATTGCGGTTCGGAAAAGGAGCGCGGTTAAACCGCCTGCTGGCTGCTTTGCAGCAAACAGGGCTGCCGGTTAAAGATCTGAATCTTGCCGTTCTGTCAAAGCCCTATTATCAAAAAAAGAGTTTATTCGGCCCCGCGGAAGTCTTGCACATTCGCATTGAAAATGGGGTCGCCTACCTGGAAGTGCAAGAGGTGGAATGACACCTAAAAGTTAGGAAACTCCGTAAGTTAATGTCTCCATTGGGATCAAATCTACGGATAGGGTGGTCTATATTGATTAAACAGCGAACCGCAGAATATTGAATATCGAATCCTCCGGAGGCGGACAAGTGTCGAAGGGTGGGTTCGCCCCTGGCCTTCGTAGCCTCTTTGGCGGACTAGGCTCGCTCAGTCATTTTTTTATAAAATCGACAGAATTCATGACTTCAACATTCGATATTCATTATTCGATATTCGCTTTTTCAAAGTTTCTTTTTCGACTATTCCGGACGTTTTTTTCAGGCCGGCGGTGGCGCTCGTATGAGACTCCGTCTTGCCGGACTTGGCATTCCGTTAACTTTTCATGCTGGGTTTAGACAGAACCCAATCGCGGCTGTAAGCCGCTCCCACCACCCGCTCTCCAGTTTTTTGCAGCCCTTCCGGCACCCCTCAACGATCAATCTCTTTCACTAAAATCCCATCTTTTTTTAAAAAAATTGCCCTGATTTTAAAACATGTCCGTCTAATTGAATTACTCCGCCCTGAAAAATAACGATAACAGGTGTGGATAACACATAGGCGCAGCATAAGGTAATTTTTTAGAGGAGGTACAATATGGAAAAAGTGAAGACCATCCAATGGGAAATGAATCGGCAGCTGTGGTTTTGGTTTCAGACGCTGGGCGGTGTGGCCGTCTACTTTCTCATCCTCGGGCAATTTCCGGCTGCCGCAAAACAATCTCCCACCATCCGGCTTTTTCCAACTACTGTGGTGGAAAACATCAAGCAAACCGGCCAGGCAGCCAAGGCCATGGAACAGGATCTGCAAAGTGTGATTGACCGCTTAAACCAGCAGGAAGAGCTATATATCGCCAGCAAGTGCGAGGGAGCCGGTGCCGAACAGGGCTGCAGTGAAATAGCCGGTCAGTTGAGCCAGACCTATCTGGAAATGTTAAACCTGATGGAAACCCGCCTGCCGGGAATGGAAGATTCGGTCAGAGTGACCAATGCCAGCCTGGAAAAGCGGATCCGCAAAGAGTTGGGCCGCAAAACAACTCCCAGGGGCCTGCAGAAAGTGCTTGAGAAAACACCCCAAAAAGCAACCGATTCACCGCGCTATACGCGACGCGCGGGAAGGTTGAGTGAAAAGTTCAGGCAATATTATAAACTGGTAGCGATGGCGCCCAAAATGGGTTCGGGCGGATCCCTGGCATCGGTGGCCGCTGAAATTTATCTGGATACCCAGCAAGTGCAAGAGTTGATCGCCCTGACACGCGATGAAATCAGTCGTGCTAAACTCATGATCGATCTGGACCAGGCCTACGGCATCATTACACCGGAAATGTTCGAAATGGTCGGCCGGGTGAAATCGATATTATTCGGCCAAGCCGGGGAAGAAGAAGGTATACCCGGGCCGCCTCCCGGCAGCACCAAGGCTGAGTATCGCAGTCCGCTGGAAATGTAATGTGCTGGCAAGGCTTAGCCCGCTGGGATGTCGTCCGCGTCGTCGTACTCGTCCTCATTCTCGTAATCGATAAATAGAGTTTGTGAGGCACGATGCCATACGGCGCGAGATCGAGGACGACGACGCGCACGAGGACGAGAAACATGTGCCTCAGTGGCTGTATAATTATCGGGAGGTAAATCATCATGATCGATTTAATGAATGAAACTAATTTTCGGGCAAAAACATTTGTAATTATTACTATTTTTGTACTTCTATTAATGTCGTGCGGCAGCCGGCCGTATGTGAACCCAAGCTGCACATTGCCTTCCGGCGTGAATCTTGAAGAAGCCCTGGTTCATTCCAGAGAAGATCTGGCGCATCTGGAATGTGAAGTATTATTTGACAGCTACTATGGGCGGCTGATCGAGGTCGCCAAACGTGACCCCGGCATGGAAAATAAACGCAAGTTCAGTGATTTTCTGGAATGGGCCAACAATGAAGGCATTATCGATAAGATTCAGGCACGCAATTATTATAACCGCTATTTCAACACGACGTTCATGTCACTGCCTGATAAGTATAACGTTTGTTCATCCTGCGCCGAAAGGAACCAAAAGGATCTCGAAATCCGGCTGGAAGAAGAGCTTGGCCAAAAAGAAGAAGGCCTGTTGAGAGCCTGTCAGGACAAGAACGCCTACTACATTGCCGCCGATCAATATAACTCCATCATGCTGTTGCTGGATGCGACCTGCACGGCATGCCGGAATTAAAAATAAAAGCAGACCGCAGAATGTCGAATATCGAATAATGAATTTCGAAGTATGGAATTCTACCTATTTTCAAATTGATAGAGCGAAGCGAAACCTTCCTTCGACATTCTGCGGTTCGCTTCTCCTTTATTGTGGAGTTAAAAATAAAGACGAATCTGAATAAAGAATCCAGATATTTAAATCTAAAGGAACCGTTTCATGGAAACCAGATCTCATATCGATAGCGGCTTTTCAGCTGGATTTATCATGGGCGCCCTGGGTGTGCTGATTATTGGTGCGGCACTGCTGTACATGCTCAATATGTCCGAATTTGTCGCCATATCCGTTCTGAAAATCCCCAGTATTCAGCGCGCGCTGGGATGGACCTATGAAAATCTAAGGCTCTCCGTCATCCCATTTTTCTTGGCCGCGCTTTGTTTTGCCGGCTCGCTCATGCGCTTAAGGCGATTGCTGTCAGATCCGGCAGTTTCAGCAGATAAAGTTGCTCAAACCGAACACCTGGTGGACATCTGGATCAATCTGTTTTTCGGTATCGGTGTGATTTGGACGGCCATTGGTATGCGAGGTGCGTTGCTGGAAGGCTTGGGAGATCTGGATTCCCAGTCGGCGGCCCGGTTGGGGGCCTTTTCGATCCTGCAACGGTTGGTGGACGGCGGAATTTTATTGGCGCTATCGACCACTATTTTCGGCGCCGTTGGCGGTTACCTGTTACGTCTGGTTAAATCCCTGACGGTCGGTACCCGGGTCAAAGCTTACTACCATCGATTGTCAGAGCAGCAGGCTGCATCGGTGCACCAGGTTCTGCAATCCATCGACGACCGACTCAGCCAAATGGTACCTGAACCTTGTATGAAAATTAATGAAAAGTTAGGGTAAAAAAAAGCCACCGCAAGATGGTCGGTAAAAAGGAAATGGACTCTGATTTACCTGCACCTGGGTTCAAAAAAGTGACCCCTCAGAGGCAGCTAAATCGTCAAACAACTATTAGTGTAAATTATTGGCTCAAGTGTCTGGCACTTCACTTCCTGACACCCGAAACCTGAAACCTTTTGCAGCAAAAAATATGAACTCCTTACAACCACACCCGATGCTCTTATTACATAGCAACCCTGCCCTATCGAATGATGTGGAAATGCTGCAAACCGATGTGATGCGCTTTTTTGCGATACTGTGTTTGTGCTTAATGGCGATATTTGCGCTGGTCAAGGCACTGCCGATGGCACCTCCGGCCGATAGGCCGACGATTGCCGAACACACGGATCTCAAGGCAGAGGCTCAATCGCTGCAGATTCAAATTGCATCGCTCAGAAAAAAGCTGGCCGAAACATTAACTCAAGCCCAGGACGCATCGCGCGCGGCTGAACAGTCAGCAATGCAGGTTAAGAAGGCTGCAAAAGATGAACAGGTTATTCTGACCCGGCTGGTAAATACGCAACAGCAGTTGAAAAAAGTTACCCAATCCCTCAATCAAACCCGGCGGGAGTTGAAAATAAGGGGCGAAAAGCTGGCCGGACTTGTCAGTGTTATTGATCAAAAACAGCGAATCCAGTCGGGATTGAGGTCTCAAATCAAAGATGAAACTCAAAATCTGAAAAAGATACAGGCAGCCCTGGAGCGGGCCAATCAGAAAGTCAGTCAAAGCCATCCCCAGAATCAATATAACCCCCCAAAACCATCGGAAACAGACACGCCGAAACGCCCCGCCAAAGATGGATATGTTCTGCGATTTGCGTCAGATGCGGCATTGCAGAGACTCATCTCCGGGGAGCAGGTATATTTTTATGCAGTGGCAGGCAAAAAAGCCTGGCGACTTCGTTTGATTGGTGGACAACCGGGTTATGTCTCTGCCAAAAATCCACCGCAAATATATGAAATGGAAACCGCTACCGTCCCCATTGAATATACGACGGCCTTTCAACAGCAGGTGGCTGCATTCGGCCACACGGCCGTGACCTGGGGTGTAACGTTGCCGGCACAAACGACGGCGTCCATTCATCGGCTCATCAAGGGACAAAACGGCGGAGATCTGGTGATTATGCCGGACGGTGAGGTGGTTTTAAATTGAATACCATCGTTAAAATACAGGCAAACAAGTGGTCCATGGTTGTGCTTTTAATCTGGTTGGGGTTTTCAGCCTGTGCCGGGCATCCGGAGCCGCATGAAATTGAACCCGATACCGGACAATCGTCACTTGATTTCTGGTTGGAAAAATCCTTGACTCCATATTTGCTGCAGCAATTCGACCAGCACCCACGCTTCAGGGGACAACCGGTTCTCCTGGTGCGCATGCAAGGTGAAAATGTCATGCCGCACATCGATGATTTGACGGAACAAATCCGGCAAAAAATCACCGATGCGCTATTGAAAAGACCCGGTCTCGATCTAGCCTGGCGTCCATCTTTTAAACCCTGGAAACACTATCAGAGTCTTGAAGATGTCTCATGCGGTGATTACAACGAAGTTCGTTACTACGTCGGGCTGGACATTGGACTGTCCGGGGAAAGTCGGGAGCTTTATGTAAAAGTGCGGGCCTTGAACCTAGCCGAACAAAAATGGGTGTCCGGATTCGGCAAAAACTGGCAGGCAACACCGACCCGAAACCAATTGGAGGCGTTGACCCGTGAGCATCCTGACGAATATCTGCGGGGGTTGCGTCCGCTGCCGTTTTCTGACCGACAGCCGGATATGCTGGCTGCCTATCTGGCACGCAATCTCAGCTGTTTACTGCGACAGGGACAAGCAGACGATCTGGTGGTCCATGTGGACAGTCCCGGCCCCGGCACCCCGGATATGTTTAAAACCACCCTGCAACTCTTGGGTAAATACCTGGCGCGTTTTAGCGAGGTCGAGGTGACCGACGATCCGAACCAGGCCAACGTCACCGTCGTTTCCGCGATCCACTCCATCGATCGAAACCTGCACCAAATCTGGATATCGGCCCGACAACGTCAAGGCGAAAAATATCTGCCCGGCGCCGAAACCGAAGCCTACGTGATGACGAATCCTCCAAGGGACATTTTGACCGCCGGTATGAACCGGGTGATACCACCCGAGACCTTAGCGCCTTTTCATAATGTATCCACGAAATCCGGGATTATCGGATCGTTTGATTTACTCACGCCGCTGGATCAAAAATTTTGTGCGACCGAAAAACCGTGGCGGTCCGGAATCCAGCGTCTATACCCCCAAGAATCACTTCCCGCGGGCAGCTGTGTGGCGGTTGAAATGGATATTACGACACCGGCTTACGTTTTTCTGGTGGGACAGGATGCCCGGGGTGAATTAACACGCATATTCCCATCCAGTTGCCCGGCGCTGGCAAAAATAGATGCCCGGCTCCAGCCCGGGGAACTTTTTCAATTTCCTTCGCTGTCAGATCCACAAGCCGGTGTATTGGAACTTGGTGGTTCTCCCGGCATCGAAAGAATTTACGCAATTGCAGTCACAACGCCGGAATTGGCCGCCACGTTTGCCGGCCGGATAGAAGAAATCCAGGGTCTGTGCCGTCCCGGCAGAAAATTTCCAGCTATGCTCCCGGCAAATAGTCTCCAGCACCCCCGGGAACGCATCCAACACTGGCAAAACTACTTAGAGCGGTTATCCAAAAAATATCCCGGCCAACTGGGCTGGCGGGAATTTAGTTTTCGGCATATCGCCGTCAGGGGGCGGGTGACAGAGGTGTTTGAAGTCGGAAGTCGGAATGCGGAAGTGGGAAGAACGAAACGCGCAACCCGAAACACGCAACCCGTAACCTGGCACACGCAACACGTAACCCGACACACGCAACCCGTAACCCGTCACACGCAACTCGAACCATGAACCTTGTGAATATTCTCACAAAACTAATGATTTGCATTGTTTTCCTTGGATATGGGCAACCGGTTTCAAGCGCCGTAAAAGATACCGTGCCGAATATTGAAGGGCTGTGGCATCAATACCATAGAAATGATGCGGCCAAACTTCCGGCAATCAGCTATCCTTATGATCACTGCTTCAAATCAGCAGCCGAAAAATATGATCTCCCCCTGTCACTGCTTTTGGCTGTGGCGCGCGGCGAATCCAACTTCAATCCCCGGGCGAAATCAAATCGCAACTGCCATGGACTGATGCAAATTCAGTGGCCGACAACCGCCAAACATCTGGGTATTTATCGGCTGAAAGCGCTGTATGAGCCCTGCACCAATATCCGGGCCGGGGCCAGATATCTCAGGGAGCTTTTGAATCGTTACAACGAAAATCTACACCTGGCGCTGGCGGCTTACAACTACGGTCCGAGTCGTATCAAGAACCGGTCCGGGGCCGGTCACATGCCTCAAGGTGCGAAATGGTACAGCGGCTATATTTACCATCATTTGAGATATATTATGCAGGGGGCCACTGCTGCCGGCACCGATACTTCCGGCAAGCCGAAAAGATACAACCGGCAGAAGCGCCTGGCCCTCGTCACGTTTAATCAGCCATACCGGGCAAATGCATATTTTCAACATCTGCAAAAACGAGCGCCGTCGTTGAATCTGGACTGGTACCGCATCGGTCTGGGGCGCTATCAGGTTGTGATGCTATACTCTGACAATAAAACACTGGCATCCGGCAGGAAAAAATTAAAAAATCTGGGAGTGGTCGTAAAATCGAGATAATGAGTGCAGGTCAAGTAGGACATCGTCCTCATACTCGTCCTCGATCCGTTTTGCTTCGTGCGTCACAAAAATCATTATTCGATGACGAGAACGAGGACGACCAAGAGAAACAAATTTTCGGGCGTAAGCAACCGAATTATTATTCAACTTTTTTGTAAACATTATTTAAGCCCTATGCGTCATGCCCAATAGAAACTTTTGGGATACTTAGCAGCAGCGTTGCATAATTTAATCCGCGTTGCCGGACGCCTTGATAGATGAAGGTTTCGGGTGGCCCTCCTTCGCCTCCAGCTTTGGAGGGCCGGCAAGTGACAGCTCGGCCCCTGCCCGCCGAAATTTACCCGCCTAGCAAGGGCGGTCAATTGGATCGAAAAAGAGCCACTAAAAAAAAGCGAATATCGAATAATGAATATCGAACATCGAATAACTAAGTATGGAATTTTACCCGTCGAGAGCCTCCCTTCGAGAACCCCAGGATCAAATGACAGGGTCGAACGATCGATTATAGCTAAAAAGACGGAGCGCAGCGACACAATCCTTCGAAATTCTGCGATTCGGTGTTCTGCGGTTCTGCGGTTCGCTGTCCAGCGATGCGGATTTTGGTCCTATCTGCTGTGGCTCGTTCTGATGACTGTTGCCATGGCTTCGACGGCACAGGGTGAAAATCGAGCCCTGTTGATCGGTGTCGGCCGCTATGCCCATTTCGATGATAGACTGAACGGCGTCAGTCTGGACCTCGACATGATGACGGAAATGGCACAATTGATGGGATATCAGAAAAAAGCGATTAAAATTCTTGAAAATGAACATGCCACCACGACCAATGTTTATCAAACATTCGATAACTGGTTGATAAACGAAATCGAGCCGGAGGACCGCGTCTTGATATATTTCAGCGGACACGGCTCCCAGGTGCTGGATGAAAGTGATGATGAAAAAGACCAATTCGATGAAGTGTTGCTGCTCTATGACACAATCCTCTCCGTGAAAAACGGACGCCCGTCCCTGGAGGGGGTGTTACACGATGACCGGTTCCACAGAATGCTGACGCAAATTAAAAGCCGAAATATTCTGGTTATCCTGGATGCCTGTCACAGCGGAAGCGCAACCAGGGGTCTACGGCCAATCCCTCGAACGATTCCCGTAAACGATGCCCAGGTGAAATACTTCTATTATTCCCCGATGCTGAAGACTGCCGGCGCAAGCGGCAGGTTTGATGTGATGGAGCCTTCGGCTTCATCTGATTTCGATGGTCGATATGTTGCCATGACGGCCTGCCGGGATGATGAAAAGACCGTTGCGACTTCCCAGGGAAGTATATTTACCCTGGGACTGCGTCAAGCGCTGCGGGCTGCGGCAATGGCCGGCATAAGCATTACACCGGAAGAATTAAAGCATCAAACGACCCGCTATATTCAAGAACAGTTCCAATCCGACGTGGTCGCTTTTCATCCCCAAATCGCCGGCCATAAGAAGCTTCGTCAACGCCCGCTGGAGCTGGCAGTGCTTTCCGGCGGCAACGGAATGATGCGGCAAAATCTGGCGGCCCTGGCGGAAAAGAGTCATGAAACCATCCGGCTCAATCTGAATAAAACGTGTTATGAGCCCGGGGATGTGCTGGAAATATCGGTTAAGATAACGGGTCCGGGTTATTTGAACGTTATGAGTATTGCGGCGGATGATCAGGCAACCGTGTTGTTTCCGAACCAGTATCACCCGCAAAATGCCGTAGGGCCCGGAAAACTTACTATCCCCACCGCTCAAATGGACTTTGAATTGGTCAGCGACGGTCCCCCCGGCCCCCGTCTGATCACAGCCTTTTTAACCCGTGCGCCGCTAAATAACTATAAAGACGGCTTTAAAACCAAAAATGATGCGATGGCGGATCTGTCCCCGAGATCAACACGCTCCTTGATACTGCGCCAAAAGAAAGACTGGCTGGCCGCCGGCAAGGCATCGGTGGAAATCCGGCAAGAAGGGCGTTGTGAATGAGCATAAGATGAATCTCTCGCCCACTTCGTTAGAGCCCGCAGAGACCGCAGAGAAAAAAAATACTCAGCGTGCTCTGTGAACTCTGTGAGAGCCATATAGAAAATGGAGGCAATCCATGATGCGTTATAGCTGGATCGGAATTTTATTTTTTTTTACCGTATGGTCCGGTTCATCACTGGCAATGAATTGCCGGTTGGGTGCCGATTACTATTACCGGGCTAAATCCGAGACCGATCCACAAAGCATGATCGATTGGCTGAATAGATCGGTACAGGTGTGTCCTAATTTCAACGCCTGGTACATGCTCGGATTGATCCACATGCAGCAGGGGCAGCTTGATCCTGCCATTGCGGCCTTTTCCCGGGCCGGAGCTCAGGCCGTTTCCGCAAAAAACGAAGCACTGGCTCTGGCCCGCCAGGGCGAACTGCTGGCCCGCACCGGCCAGCTGCCCCGGGCGCTGCGTGCCCTTGAACTGGCCCAACGGTTTCATCCCGAACCTGCACCGCATTGGCTGGAGGATTCATTAAAATATGCCAGAATCCAAACGTATCAATCCATAATACCTGCCGCAGATATCGCCTATATTTTCGAGACCGGCACGCAAACCAGCATGGACGGCCGATTTGCTGTGCGGCCGGCGCTGAATCTACCGGTTCACTTTGACTTTGACCAGGCGAAATTAAATCCGGCGGGAAGCCGCCAGGTATTTGAACTGGGCCGGGCCCTGACTCGCAATCAACTGAACCAATGGTCATTTCTGCTTGTCGGGCACACGGATAAAAGAGGGTCCCGGGTCTACAACCAGGCATTGTCCGATAAGCGCGCATACACGGTAAAAATGGAACTGGAACGAAAATTTCCATCCCTGGCCGGTAGATTGGAGATCCGAGGACGTGGCGAGTCCGAGCTGCTTTACAATGGGGAGACAGAAATTGATCACCAGTTGAATCGGCGCGTGAAGGTGACGGTGCATGATTGAAGATTGAAGATTGGTGGAATACTGGCGGTCTTAGCCACTTTCACAATTAAAGAAGGGTCAATTAACCCCACCACCACAAGTGGATGTAGTATTGATAGCATTTCAATGAAAAAGGTGGAGCAAAGCGACTCCGTAAATCTTCAATATTCAATTATTTTGAGAGGCTATTTCAGACAATGATCAGAAAAAATACGAATATAGCAATAACACTGGGGGTTATTTTAATCTGCCTGGTCGGCAACATCACCATGGCTGCCAGCGCTGAAAACCATGCCCTTCTCATCGGTATCGGTAAATACAAGCAGCGAACGCTTGAGGGGCCTCCCTTTGATGTGGCGGCGCTGGCCGGGATGCTCACCGCACATTATGATTTTCCCAAAGAAAATGTCCATACCCTGGTCAATGATGAAGCCGTCAAGTTGAGGATTCTTGATGAGATTCAGCTGCTGACTGCCAGAACCCGACCGGGTGATCGCGTATTTATTTATTTTAGCGGCCACGGAACCAGTCGTCGCGATGAAATATTGGCCCTGCCCCTGCCGCATTCAACCGGCGCCCTGGTACCGGCAGATTTTAATGGAGAGCCCGGCCAATCAGCTGAGAAATTGCTGGCTCAACTGATTATCGGCAAGCGCGACCTGCGGCCGACACTGGAGCGACTCGATCAGGACCGGGAGGTTCTGATGGTCTTTGATACCTGTTTTTCCGGCAACACGGTCCGCGCGCTTGGGGCTTCTGAATACACAGATTCAAGCCGCTACCTGCGGCTTGACCCGAAAAGCGTCTTCGGCGCTGAGCGGGATGTTGGCAATTTTGAGGAAAATTTAAATCCCATCGATCCATATCCCTATCGAAATATTTTTTACATATCAGCATCAACGGATAATGAAGTCGCCAGAGACATCCGGCAGGGTAATCTTCATTTATTTCCGACCATCGACGGCAATCCCCATGGCGTGCTGACGGACTCCCTGCTGAGGGTGCTGGCAGGACAACGGCCGGTTGACACCAACAACGACGGTCAGTGGAGCCAAATCGAATTATATACTGCAGTCAAATCGGAAGTAAAGCGGCGTTTTAAACAAACTCCCCAGGCACTTCCCAGGGAAGGAAAGCTTGCTGAGCGGTTATATTCGAGATCGTTTTTTGCCCGCTCCGCCGGGGGGATGGCGGCAGCACCCCAGGTGCCGACAGAACCAGAGCCCGCTTCGCAATTTCAGGCGACGGATTATCAGACGGACTATTCTTCTTCGCATGCGTTGGTTGTCGGAATTGATAAATACTACCAATGGCCCCGCCTGGAATATGCCGCCAAAGATGCAAGAGAGATGGGCGTTTTGTTGGAAACACAGGGTTTTCAAATACATTTGCTCACAGACGAACAAGCCACTTTGCGAAATATTCATGCGGAACTGCAAACAATCGGCAATGCGGTGGATAGCAATTCACGTGTGGTTTTCTATTTTGCCGGTCATGGTCAAACCGAGGATCTGCCGGGCGGCAGAGAAAGGGGGTACATCGTACCGGTCGATGCGGCTGAATACGATTGGCAGCGTACGATGCTGCCCATGGACCAATTGAACCGGAGCATTAAGCTGTTCAAGGCCAAACACATCTTGATGGCGTTTGATTCCTGCTACTCCGGTCTGGGCCTGACCCGTTCGATAAAAGGACATCCCCAACAGAACTCAGCTTATATCCAAAAAATGATGCGCTCGCGAAGTATTCAAATCCTGACCGCCGGCAGTCGCTCAGAGCAGGCGATCGAGGCTGCCGGCCACGGACTGTTTACGGATCATCTGCTGGCCGCCCTAGCGGGCGCCGCCGACATTAATGACGACGGCTATATAACCGCGACTGAAATCTATGCGACACTACGCCCCAGCATAACCCGGAAATCCTACAGTCGCCAGACTCCGCAATTCGGCTATATTGAAGGCAATGGAGATATTATTTTTCGGAATACGCCTCGCGACAGGCAATCGGCCACTGTTTTAATCGATACCGGAATCAGTGGAATCGATGTTTGGGCCGGAACTTTTGAAATCGGGCATCGCCTGTCGAAGGGTCGGCATCAGTTGCCGGCAAAAGCCGGGCAAACGACAATTATCGTTAAAAAAGGCGGCCGCACCCTTTACCGGGACACTGTACAGCTGTCGGCTAACCGGATATTTCCAATCCAAATTGGCTTAAGCGGCCAGAAACCAGATTACCGGGAAGCATTTTCCATGCTCACCATCGCCAGCCGCAAAGTCGAAAATTATTCAAATTCGCTTGCCTATGACCTGGATCACGACGGTCGTGAGGAGATTGTTACGGCTTCAGGTAAGTATCTATATGCCTTCAAATCCAACGGCGCTATCGTCTGGCAAAAAAAATTCAATGTTCCAGTCACCTTGAATCTGATTGACGACTGGAATTCGCAGCCGGCCATCGGGCTGACGGCTTTGGATTATAATACAGTTCATCTGATGCTCTTAAACCGGCGCGGCCAAAAAATCTGGCAGCATGTCCGAAAAATCACCGGTTACCATCGCGGAAAACCCGACGGTGGCGGCAGCATTGCCAAACTGGCCGATATTGACCGGGATGGCCGTAAGGAAGTTATCGCCATTGCAAGGGCGCAATATAGCTTAAAGCCCCGTGGCCTCATGGTTTACGATCAAAATGCCGGCGAGTTGTGGCGCTATGCCATTGGACCCAGCCCACAGAGTATCGCCATCTGGCAAAATGATCGCGGCCGGCCGGATATCATAATCGGGACTTACAGTCCCGGAAACGGGAATCATGAGGTTCATAATGATACCAGTGACATGCAAACCTATGTCATCAGTATCGACGGTTATGGCAGGACAAATTGGATCATCCGGATCGGTGAATTTTACAATGGGGTTGGCGTGTTATTGGCGGATCCGGCGGGTAGCGGTAGGGCGTCCTTATATGCCCATCAATACACATCATCTTTTTTGCGGCAGGATGCCGGCGCAATCTACCGCATTTCAAGGTCCGGCGATATCCTCAATCAATTTAATACCGCAAATTCAATTTTAAGTATTGCGGCCGCTCATCCTAGCGGGCCCGGACAGGGGTTCGTGTATGCCGCAGATAACAAAAGCAATCTATACAAACTGGATGATCGTTTGAACCTGCTGCAAAAAAAATCGTTGAAAACAGAGTCGCCCCCTCCTGAAATCAGGCTTGTCGGTGTTCACGACTATGACGGCGACGGTTCCGCGGATCTGTTGATGTACTCCTTTAACCGCTTGCTAAGTGACAAAAATCCTCTGGCGGAGATGGGTTCGACCCGCAACATGTTCTACTCCAATTTGAAATTTCAGATCATCTCACAGGATTTTAGTCAATTGCTAAAGAGTGTTTCGATTGCCACAGAATGGGGAAAATGGCGTGGTTTTGCAGTCAAAGATTTCGAGCGTCCCGCGATGGCCTATTATCCGTTCATGGCGCTGAGTGATAAGATAGCGGTGTTCAACTATTAATTAATCCGCCCCAATAAATAGCGTATCCAAGGTTGTAGGTTGGTCCCCGAATATTCAATATTCATTCTTCAATCACTTAAAAGGAGGATTTGGCGATGAAAGCAATTAAAAATGGTATTCTTATACTACTGGCCTTGGGAATATTTATTTCCTGTGCCGGAAGACATTCAGATCGTTTCAACACCCAGCGCGGTGCGGCAATCGGCGCCGGCTTTGGTGCCCTGGCCGGGCAGCTAATCGGCAGAAACACCCATAGCACGCTGCTAGGGGCCGGTGTTGGGACGCTGGTCGGTGCGATCGCGGGCAACGCGGTTGACCAGGAAAGCCAGATTGCGAGAGAGGCCGCTGTGACGAATAGAAGAATTGTATATTATGATGAGGAACAGGATCATGCGATCGAAGCAATTCCGGGACCGGAAGACCAGCAGACAAAATGCCGTAAAGTAACCAAGCGGGAGTGGGATAAGGGCTATCTTGTCAGTGAAAGGGTAGAGGAAATTTGTGAGGGGGAAAAAATATCACGCAAGTATTAAAACAAAAGGGCATTCTAATGTTAGTCAAAAGAATGCCCTTTTTGTTTTAATTACAGTTGGTTAGACTACTGTGACATTCGCAGCAGCAGGACCTTTTTGTCCCTGCTCGATGTCAAAGGTCACCCGGTCGCCTTCATTGAGAGTTTTGAAACCGCTTGCATTAATTGCTGAATGATGAACAAACACATCCGGTCCGTCTTCCTGCTCAATAAAGCCAAAACCTTTTCGATCATTAAACCACTTAACAGTTCCGTCAGCCATGATAACATCCTCCTTTCATAAAATTTTCAACGTACCTAACTGGAGGATGCCACTCTGACAGCTGGTTTCTTCCTTCAGGACGTAACCGTCCCGCCAATTTAGGGCGGAACTTGATTGATTGTATTAACCATATCCTTTCTTCAAGGCGTTGGCAAGAAAGATTTTAAAATTTTATTAAACTATAGTGCTATGCCTGCGCGGGACGGAGTAATTATCTTAGTCAGGCAGTAGATCATATAAATAGAGCATGGCATCCGAACGGGTGATGATACAGATAATCCGATTATTTTCCACCACGGGAAGCCGGCCGATATCATGTTTCATCATCAGGCGGGCGGCCTGCATGGGGCTTTTGCCGGGTTCGATTGTCAAAATTTTTGTGGTCATAAACGCTTTTACCGGCGACTTCAGCTGGGATTCCTTTTTTATCCTGCGAAAATCGCGCCGTGAAATCATTCCCACCGGTTTGGTGTCGTTTAAGACCGGCACTCCCGTGCAGCCTTTTTCTTTTAAAATCTCAGCCACCTTTTTCATGGGAGTGTCATCCGGCACGGTGATTACCGGAAAGGTCATGAGATCGCTGATTTGAACCGACACCTGCTGGTTTCCCAGAACCAACTCATTTATCCGGTCCTCAACCGCAGCGGGATTAACTGATTTTAACAGGGCTGCCCCGGCATTTGGATGACCGCCTCCGCCCATACTGCGCATAATCGATCCTACATCAAAGCCATCCACCGTACTGCGTCCGATCACCATACATCGATTCCGCTCTGAATCACAGAAGACCCCAAAAGCCACATCCACATTGACGATTTCCATATACATGCGAACCACAACGGCAAGGCTGTCCACATATCCCGCGACGTTAATTTTATTAATACTGATCGAATGACCGTTGATCTTGATGCGCCTGGCGGTTTGCAGCATTTTGAACAGGATTTCTTTTTGCTATTCACCGTAGCCGGGCGCAGGAAGGTGCTGATAATTTTTAAATCAGCCTTGCGTTCCAATAGGTATGCCGCCGCATAGGTATCCTCGGCTGTGGTGGCGGGAAATGAGAGATTCCCGGTATCCTCATAAATTCCGGCCAATAGTAAAGTGGCTTGAATCGGCGTCAACAATTTGCCTTCTTTTTTTAACTGCCTCGTCAACAGGGTAACGGTGGCCCCCACAGGCTCCTGGCATTTAAAGTTCGCTGTAATATTGCCCGCGTTGGTATGATGATCCCATAAAGAAATTTCAAGGTCATCTTTGTTTTTAAGGCTTGCCATGCGATCCAACCGTTCCCAGTTATTAACATCAACCACGACCAGTTGCACAACATCCTCGAGGTTGATGTCACCCACCGTACTGGCTTGCAACAGGTCTTTGTGAATTGATAAAAACGATTTGACATTTCCAGACAAAACTGGACCATCTGTTGACAGATCGTCTCTGTTTGATATTAATGAGCAAAATAAAAAGCATTCACAACCAATTGCGTGCTGTCCAAAAAAAGGCGTCAATTTAATGAATAAAATAATTTTAACAGTTCTGGGGCATGATCGACCGGGTATCGTGGCCGTTGTAGCCAAGGTTCTTTTTGAGCAAAGCTGCAATATTGAAAATGTCAGCCAGACAATTCTACAGACCGAATTTTCCGGCTCTTTTATCGTTACCCTGCCACCCGAAGTGCTGCCGGACCAGCTGCATGAGATTCTGATGGAAGAACTGGCATTGATGGGCATGCACGTGCACGTCGCACCGATAGCGGCCGCCGGAGAAACATTTCAATCAAAGGGGAGCGAACCGTTTGTGATCACCACCAAAGGGCCTGATCGCAAGGGCCTTGTTGCCGGCATCAGTGCCACGATCGCCCGTTATGGTGTCAATATCACAAATTTGAAGGCAGTCTTCAAAGGCGGCGATGAACCCGGCAACAATATAATGATATACGAGGTGGATATTCCTGCCAACACCGACCAGAAAGCCTTTTACTACGAACTTAGAGAAACAGCTGAGTCTTTGGCCCTGAACATCAGCATTCAGCACCGCAACATTTTTAAAACCATTAATAGAATCTAAGGGAAAGGGCAACCATGCTTACCGATAGTGAAATTTTATCCACCCTGGAGATGCTTGAAAATGAAAATTTAGATGTACGCACCGTAACTCTGGGAATTAATCTACTGGATTGTGCCAGCCACGATCTGGCAAAAGTAAAAAATAAAATCCATTCGAAAATCACCCATTTTGCCGAACACCTTGTGCCTGTTTGCGATCGCGTCGGCCAAAAATATGGCATCCCGGTGGTCAATAAGCGACTCGCCGTCAGCCCGGTCGCGGTGGTCGGTGCTGCCCTGTCTGCATCGCAATTGGTGGACATTGCCAAAATCCTCAATGAGGTGGCACAGGAAGTCAATGTTGACTTCATTGGCGGATTTTCAGCCCTGGTCCAAAAAGGAATTGCCCGGGGAGACCGTGCACTAATCGAAGCCATCCCCCAGGCCCTGGCCGGCACCGAGCGGGTCTGCGCATCTGTAAATGTAGCCTCCACCAAAGCGGGTATCAATATGGATGCGGTATTGCTGATGGGAAAGACCATCAAACAGGCGGCCAAGCTGACAGCTGATAAAGATGGCCTTGCCTGCGCCAAACTGTGTGTGTTTGCCAACATCCCCGAGGATATTCCGTTTATGGCCGGTGCCTATCTGGGAATCGGTGAAGCCGATGCGGTGATTAATGTTGGCGTCAGCGGACCGGGTGTCGTGAAAAAGGCAATCGACCGGGCGCTGGAAGTCAATCCCGATCTGGATCTTGGACAACTTTCTGAATTAATTAAAAAAACCGCCTACAAAGTGACGCGAGTCGGAGAATTGATCGGCCGGGAAGTTGCGGAAAATTTAAAAATAAGCTTTGGCGTGGTGGATCTGTCCCTGGCACCGACGCCCAATGTCGGTGACAGTGTCGGTGAAATTTTTCAGAGTATGGGCCTTAGAAGCATTGGTGTTCCCGGCACGACTGCTGCGCTGGCACTGTTAAACGATGCCGTTAAAAAAGGAGGCGCCTTTGCAAGTTCCCGGGTAGGCGGCCTTAGCGGGGCTTTTATCCCGGTCAGCGAAGATCTCAATATATCCGAATCCGCCCGTAAAGGCTATATCGGCCTTGATAAACTGGAGGCCATCACCAGTGTATGCTCGGTAGGTCTGGATATGATAGCCATTCCCGGAGACACAACCGCCGAAAGCATCGCCGCTATCATCGCCGATGAAATGGCCATCGGAGTCATCAATAGCAAGACCACTGCCGCGCGTTTAATCCCGGTGCCCGGTAAAGCCGCCGGCGACAGTGCCTATTTTGGCGGCCTTCTCGGCCAATCCACCATTTTACCCGTCAACAATGGACAAAGTGACAACCGCTTTATCCGTCACGGCGGTTTAATACCCGCCCCCCTGCAGAGCCTGACTAATTAATCCGCCTTGAAACATAGCATATTCAGGGTCGCAAGGTGTTATTTAGAATACTGAATTATGTTGGTTGATCGAAAGGCCCGCGGATTAATTAATGTGAAGAAAAATTGGTTAGGAAGAAAGTAATGGGAAATTCGATAATTTTCATGCAAGATTCAGGTTTTAACCCCGGTCGCCGGCAGCGAACCGGGGTTTGATATAAATTCGGGGGTGCCTTTACTTCACAGATACTACGGGGCAAGATGCTTGTAGAATAATGTACTGCGCCGTTGATCCCATAAGAAGCTTGCCGACTTTTGACCTGCGTTTAACACCGACGAGGATCTCATCCGCTTTATTTTCTTCGGCAAACTGAACAAGGTCTTCGCCTGGGGTAAGCCCCCTGATCAGCAAATGGGTGTCGCAGGCAATTTCGTTTTCATCAAATAAGGATTTGGCCCACTCCAGCCCACGTTCTGCCTGTTCGATATCCTCACGTTCATTTTCGGTTCCTTTTTCCATGGATGTGACAATATCCACCGTGGCACCAAATGATTTCGCATGAACCTTTGCCAGGTTTAAGGCTTCCTTCGCCGCATTGGTTCCATCATAGCCAACTAAAATTTTCATGGTGATCTCCCCATTCGTGTTCGTTAATGTTAAATATGAATCCCAGGGAACTATGCTTTTTTCTTTTAACAATTTCTTACACTCTTGTCCAAAAACGGGTTTAGAATGAGTCATAAAGTGAGTAATAATACGAGTCATTGAAAAAAATCCTCCTTATATGTAGGGTGGTTGTTAAT
>CACVKW010000364.1 GCA_902749685.1 Olavius sp. associated proteobacterium Delta 1
AAAAATTATCATTGCTGTCCAAAATAATTTGAAAATCAAATACTGCCTTTAATAAAAACAGGCAGTTATAAACGGGAAATTAGTGATTTAGAAATCAGGTTGT
>CACVKW010000365.1 GCA_902749685.1 Olavius sp. associated proteobacterium Delta 1
AAGTGCATTTTCACTGGTACCGACGAAGGTTTTTACTTTCAAATTTTGTTTGAGCGCTTTGAAGAAAATTTCAATCTGCCAGCGATCCTTGTAGATGGCTGCTACAGTAGTGGCGCCAAAATCCAGGTGATTGG